>JAYFSB010000231.1:0-4154 GCA_040946865.1 Burkholderia sp. | reverse complement strand
ATCTGTGCCGCGCACGATTGATGGCACAGGTGCGTCCGTAATGAGCGAGAACCAGGCCTGGGGCCCGCCGATCATCTTCAGGGCATTGAGATCGGCGCGTTGCGCGGCGCGGTCAGCCGGTCGCGATCCTTCAGCAGCGACCATCGCAATCCCTTGAGTTCAGAATCGGTTCGATGCTCGATTTGCCGCATTTGGTCTACAGCTTTCGACACATAAGCGACGACGTGGAACTTGTCGAAGGCGATGCGAGCATTCGGCGGGTTCGTCTCGACGCCTTTGAGAAACGCGGGCGACATGTCAATGCTGACCGACGTGATCTGCTCGGGCTCTCCCCCATGCTCGCGCAGGCTTGCGACGAACGCTTCGATCGTCGAAGCATCCTTGCCTTCGGTCACGAACACGACTTTGCGTTCGAGTGCATCAGCCACGAGCGTCAGGTAGTTGTGTCCGCGTTGGTAGGACGTTTGGTCGATGGCAATGCTCGTCATGTCGAACAGGTCGATCTCGGCGAGCGCGAGTTCGACATAGCGTTTGCAAATGGCGTTCACCCGATACCAGGACTTGCCGACGGTACGGGCGATTGCGGTGAACGCGCCTCGAACAGCAGCGTGAAGCCATTGAGCTTTGCCGGCCCACTTTGGGCTCGACGAGCGCCACACGGCCGTCAGGCGGCAACTTGATGCGAGGCGGGCGCGCTTCGAGAAAGCAGTCCCCCGCGTTCTGAAAGAAGTTCAAGTGCCGGCAGCGCTTGAAAACGGTGTCGTGCACGGGATGGCCGCCGGCGATCTCTGGATGCGAGAAGCGACTGCCGGAAACGACATCGATGACCGTCAACCGCTTCGCAGCCGCGTCGAAACCTATGCCGTTCACGAACCACGGATCGCTGATACCCAAAGCCGTCTCGAACAACTTGCTATGCATGACTACCGTCGCTCACGTGCAAATCGGTTAATTTACCACCCACTCGAAATTCAAAAAAGACCCTATTTCAAGACCAGGCTGCCCGAGGCCACGCGGACCGCCTTCCATCGCAGTCTTGATTTTGACCAGGGCTCGTTCGCGTTCGATGCCGCGGATTGCGAGCGCTTCCTGTTCGGCGACGGCTGAGCCGCAGCAGGCTATAGGCAAAAAAACCGCCGAAGCGGGGTTTTCTGAAGTCGTTTTCCACAGCGCGGCTTCGCCTCAGTGCACGACGCGATCGAACACGAACTTGCCGTCCTGCACGTCGACCGGGATCACGTCCTTGGGACCGAAGCGCCCGGCGATGATCAGCTTGGCCACCGGATTCTCGATCTCCTGCTGGATCGCGCGCTTGAGCGGCCGCGCGCCGAACAGCGGGTCGTAGCCGACCTTGCCGATCTGGTCGAACACCGCATCGGTTACTTCCAACTGCATGTCGAGCGTGGCGAGCCGTTCGTGCAGGCGTGCCAGCTGGATCTGCGCGATCGACTGGATGTTGCTGCGATCGAGCGCATGGAACACAACCACGTCGTCGATCCGGTTCAGGAACTCGGGGCGGAAGTGCAGCCTGACCTTTTCCCGCACCGCATCCTTCACCGCCTCTTGGGGCGAGCCCACCATTGACTGGATCACCTGCGAACCGAGGTTCGAGGTTATCACGATTACCGTGTTCTTGAAGTCCACGGTGCGGCCCTGCCCGTTGGTCATGCGGCCGTCGTCGAGCACCTGCAGCAGCACGTTGAACACGTCCGGGTGCGCCTTCTCGATCTCGTCGAGCAGGATCACGCTGTATGGCTTGCGGCGCACGGCCTCGGTCAGGTAGCCGCCTTCCTCGTAGCCGACGTAGCCCGGCGGCGCGCCGATTAGGCGCGCGACGCTGTGCTTCTCCATGAACTCGCTCATGTCGATGCGGATCAGGTGATCCTCCGAATCAAACAGGAAGCCGGCCAACGCCTTGCAGAGCTCGGTTTTGCCGACGCCCGTCGGGCCCAGGAACAGGAACGAGCCATAGGGCCGGTTCGGGTCCGACAGGCCCGCGCGCGAGCGGCGGATCGCATCGGCCACCGCACTGATCGCCTCGTCCTGGCCGATCACGCGCTCATGCAGCTTCTCCTCGATGTGCAGTAGCTTCTCCCGCTCGCCCTGCATCATGCGCGACACCGGGATGCCGGTCGCGCGCAACACCACTTCCGCGATTTCTTCGGTGCCGACCTGGATGCGCAGCAGCAGCGGCTTGCTTGGATTGTGCTGCTCCTGCTCCTCGGCCTGGGTGATCTGCTTCAGCTGCGCCTCGAGTTGCGGTAGCTTACCATATTGCAGCTCAGCCACCTTCTCGAGCTTGCCCTCGCGCTGCAGCTTGGCGATCTTGGCGCGCACGCGGTCGATATCCTCCTTGAGCTGGGCGCTGCCCTGCACGGCAGCCTTCTCGGCGGTCCAGATCTCCTCGAGGTCGGCATACTCGCGGCCCAGCCGTTCGATTTCCTCCTCGATCAGCTGCAGGCGCTTCTGCGAGGCTTCGTCCTGTTCCTGCTTGACGGCCTCGCGCTCGATCTTCAGCTGGATCAGGCGGCGGTCGAGCTTGTCCATCGATTCGGGCTTCGAATCGATTTCCATCTTGATTTTCGAGGCGGCCTCGTCGATCAGGTCGATCGCTTTGTCCGGCAGGAAGCGGTCAGTGATGTAGCGATGCGAGAGCTCGGCCGCGGCCACGATCGCCGGATCGGTGATGTCCACGCCGTGGTGCAGCTCGTACTTCTCCTGCAGCCCGCGCAGGATCGCGATGGTCGCCTCTACGCTCGGCTCGTCGACGATCACCTTCTGGAAGCGGCGCTCGAGTGCGGCGTCTTTCTCGATGTACTTGCAGTACTCGTCGAGCGTGGTCGCGCCGATGCAGTGCAGCTCGCCGCGCGAGAGCGTCGGCTTGAGCATGTTGCCCGCGTCCATCGCGCCCTCGGCCTTGCCGGCACCCACCATGGTGTGGATCTCGTCGATGAAGACGATGGTGCGGCCTTCGTCCTTAGCGATGTCGTTGAGCACCGACTTCAGGCGCTCCTCGAATTCGCCACGATATTTCGCGCCGGCCAGTAGCGCGGCCATGTCGAGTGAGAGCACGCGCTTGTTCTTCAGCGTCTCGGGCACCTCGCCGTTGACGATGCGCTGCGCCAGCCCCTCGACGATGGCAGTCTTGCCCACGCCCGGCTCGCCGATCAGCAGCGGGTTGTTCTTGGTGCGGCGCTGCAGGATCTGGATCGAGCGGCGGATCTCGTCGTCGCGGCCGATTACCGGATCGAGCTTGCCCGAGCGAGCGCGCTCGGTCAGATCGACCGTGTATTTCTTGAGTGCTTCGCGCTGGCTCTCGGCATCGGCGCTGTGCACCTGCGAGCCGCCGCGCACGGCCGCGATTGCGGCTTCCAGCGCCTTGCGCGTCATACCGTGCTGGCGCGCCAGCTTGCCCGCCTCACCCTTGTCGTCGGACACCGCGAGCAGGAACATCTCGCTGGCGATGAAGCTGTCGTTGAGCTTCTGCGCTTCCTTGTCAGCGTGGTTCAGCAGGCCGGCCAGCTCGCGGCTGATCTGGATGTCGCCGCCGGTGCCGGTGACCTGCGGCAGGCGCGAGATCGCTTCGTTCAGCGCGCCTTGCAGCGCCTGCACGTGCATGCCAGTGCGCGCCATCAGCGAGCGCGCCGAGCCGTCGGTCTGGCCGATCAGCGAAGCCAGCACGTGGACGGGTTCGATATATTGATTGTCGCGGCCTGCCGCGAGGCTCTGGGCGTCGGTCAGCGTTTCCTGGAACTTGGTGGTGAGCTTGTCGATTCTCATGAAGAGACCTCCAATTTTCGAATAGCTCTAACATGAGGCTGCTTACCGGAGTTTCAAGCGGCGGACAGGCGATGGAATTCAGTCAGCCCGGGCGGCGTGTAGGCTCGATTACGGTGCCGGATCGGCAGCTGCGTCAGGATAGCGAGAAACGAGTAGAAATGGCGGCGGCGGCCGCCGCCTTGGGATGTAAGCGACTCGGCATGGCCGTCGTAGACGCCAGCAAAGATCGCCGCCAAAGTGGTGTCCATCATTTTTGAAGTGATGGACACCACTTTGCTAGTGTATGTTTACATTTGTATAAGGCAATGCTGATCAAGTTCACCGTCCCCGTGGTTCAGCCGTTATAGATCGGTGGATATGACCCGAGCAAGGCA
>JAYFSB010000230.1:0-4194 GCA_040946865.1 Burkholderia sp. | reverse complement strand
CGCCGAGCTCGGACACCCAGACATTGCTCGAGATGATTGGCGAGCGCTACGGCATCGAAGCCGATATCCGGAGCAAGCCACCCGATGAGCGCCTGCGCGTACGCCAGGAAAAGGCCAAGCCGCTGCTCGTCACATGCGAGGCAACGATCAGGGAGAAGCTCGCGATGCTGTCGACGAAGTCCACGCTTGCCAAAGCAATCAACTACTCGTTGAACCACTAGGCGGCGCTCGTGTTTTACTGCGAGGCCGGCCGGGCCGAGATCGGCAACGCGCTTGCCGAGAACGCCTTACGCTGGGTCGCGCTCGGACGCAAGCATTATCTGTTCGTTGGCTCCGCCACCGGAGGCGAGCGGGCCGCTGCAATGTACCTGATCGGGACGTGCAAGCTCAACGGCATCAATCCGTGCGCCTATCTGGAATACGTCCTGACTCACATCGCTGATTACCTCATCACCCGCATCGACGGGCTGCTGCTCTGGAACGACGCGGACAAGCTGAAGCCGGCCGCCATTCCTCCGGCCACTACCTGATTGTCGACTAGATCCAGATAAATCGTATCCACGATCGCTGATCGTGGGCGCGATCTCACGTGATCCACACAAATTCCACGTGCTCACCATCTTGTCTCACGCGCGTGCGAATGGGGGACCGGCCTTGCCGAGTCGCTTACCCGTGTTTGGCGACATGCCTGCAACCTCGCCACCGAGCATGATGCCCAGCGCCTTGCTCATGTCACCCGTCGAGATGCCGCGCAGGTACAGCCACAGCAGCGCCGCCGACTTGCGCACGTACGGCGACACAACCGCCGAATTGAGCCTCTGTTGAATTTCAAGTGGGTGGTAAATTGCCCGATTTGCACGTGAGCGACGGTAGTCATGCATAGCAAGTCGTTCGAGACGGCTTGGGGGGGTATCAGCGAGCCGTGGTTCGTGAACGGCATCGATTTCGACGCGACTGCGAAGCGGTTGACGGTCAATATCGATTTCGTTGCCGGCAGTCGCTTCCAGCATCTAGAGATCGCCGGCGGCCATCCCGTGCACGACACCGTTGTCAAGCGCTACCGGCACTTGAACTTCTTCCAGCACGACTGCTTTCTCGAAGTGCGCACGCCTCGCATCAAGCTGCCTGACGGCCGCGTGGCGCTCGTCGAGATCGACCTGTCCGACATGACGAGCATTGCCGTCGACGAAATGTCCTACCAGCGCGGACACAACTACCTGACGCTCGTGGCTGATACGCTCAAACGCAAAGTCGTGTTCGTGACCGAAGGCAAGGATGCTGCGACGATCGAAGCGTTCGTTGTGAGCATGGGGGAGAGCACAAGCAGATCACGTCGGTCAGCATTGACATGTCGCCCGCGTTCATCAAAGGCATCGAGACGAACCTGCCGAATGCTCACATCACCTTCGACACGTTCCACGTCGTCGCTCATGCGTCGAAAGCCGTGGACCGAATGCGGCGAATCGAGCAGCGAACCGATCCGGAACTCAAGGGATTGCGATGGCCCGCTGCTGAAGGATCGCGACCGGCTGACCGCCGCGCAACGCGCCGATCTCGATGCCCTGATCGTGAACGTCACGACCAAGCAGGTCTCCTGCGCGTGGCGTTATCGCGAGCAACTTCGGAAGATTCTCGATCGCAAGCAAATCAACGTCGTCAGCGACATGCTCGAGCAGTGGTGCACGAACGTCATGCGCTCGAAGGTCGATCCGATGAAGGACGTCGCCCGCATGATTCGCAGTCATGTCGACGGCATCGTCGCCTAGACCCAGACACGTCAGACCAACGGCGTCCTGGAAGCCATCAACGGACTCTTCCAGGTCGCCAAGCGAAAGGCGCGCGGATACACCAACCTCACGACCATGCGCACCGTACTGTTTCTGATCGCTGGCAAGCTCGACTTCTCGAAGATCAACCCACATGTCGCGTAACCCACTCAAATTTCAAGAGAGCCAAAAATCAGCATGGGGAAACGGTCGGCCAGAACAGCTTACAATATGATCGCTGTGCTCGTGGGTGATTAGGATCGCGGCGGGTTCGCTCGAGCCGAGCCCGACGCGCGTGAGGCACCGGTCGAGTTCGTTCGTGGAGAAACTTGCAGTCGAGCAGCACGCGCGTGGTCGTGGTGCCCGGTGAGGCATCGACGACCAGCGCATTACCCTTGCTGCTGCCGAGGCTCGTGAAGCGCACGATCTCAGTTCAGCTGCGTGTGCAGCAGCGTGATGATGCGCTGCGCATCAGTCGAGGTGTCGGCCTGACCGTTCGCATCGACTACCGCGACTTGAGTCTTCGCATCGCCGCTGGCTCGCACGCTGACGAAGAACTCCTTGCCCGGCTTGGCGGCCGTCGCGCCGCCGTAGAACAGCTTGCCGAACAGACCTTCCCGCTTGAGCTTCTCCGAGGAATTCGCATAGCGCACCGTGTAGACGCCCTTCTGGCGATCGCGGTTGTCGACCGCGAAGTTGGTGCGGTCCAGCGCGAGGCCGACGCGCAGCCAGGCGCGATCGAAGGATTTCGACAGGTCCAGCGTGACCGCGCCCAAACTTGGGTCGACCACCGTGGCCGCCGCGCTGGCGGGCCGCGCGTCAGTCAGCAATTGCTTGGCCTGGGCTTCGGTCAGGCCGAACTTCTCCATCAGCTTGGCCAAGAACACGGCTTCCAGCACCGAGTTGCGTGGCCGCTCGACCCAGCGCGAGGAATCGCCGCCCTGCGGGCCCGTCAGTACTTCCTCCATCGCGCTGTGCGTGATCGAGATGTCGGTCGAGCCGTCGGTGCCGCGCGTGACGAGCGTGCGGAAGCTGTCGCGCGTGCCCGACGAGTAGGCGAAGTCAATTACGCGGCCGATGGTGTTGCGGAAAAAGTCGTCCGGGATGTTGGCGCGGTTCTCGGCCCAGTCGGTAGTCAAGATGCCAGTGGTCGGCGCGTCGGTCTTGAGCGCGAAACCGTTGTCGTTCCAGAAATTCTTCAGCTGCGGCCAGAGCTGCTCGGGCGTGCGGCCCTCGACCACCAGCCAGTGGCGGTCGCCGTCGCGCTCGACGTGCATGCCGTACGGATCCTGCGCGCTAGGCTGGCCTTCGGTCGAGTTGCCGGCCAGTGTGACCGCGCGCTGCGGTGCCGAGCCCAGGCCCGCGCTGGTCGGGGGCGCGATGTACGAGGGATTAACCGGCACCGAGATCAGGTCCTTGGGCACCGCCAGCGGCGGTGCCGAACCGGTCGACTTGTAGTTGACCCGGTCCGGTGCGAGGTAGTCGTTCAGCGTGTCGCAACCGGCTAGCGCGCCGAGCGCGAGCGCCACCACGGATGCCTGGAGTGCGCGGGAGGGAAAGGCGAAATGTTTCATGAAATCCTTCGTCGTGCTAAACGCGGGTCACGCGCGATACCGGTGGCCCGGGTAAAATCTGGATGGGTCGAAAAGCATGAACGGCCGCGAGCGCGGCCGTTCATGTCGGTCAAACGATGCCAGCTTCGCGCTGCGCACGACATCGTGATAGCGCTCTCGTCGAGTGCCGCCAGCGGCAGGCGAATGCCGCCGTGAATCTTGCCCATTTACTGAAGCGTCCACTTCACCGGGGCCGGGTTTGCCTCGGCGAACAGGTGCTTGTGCAGCGACAGCAGCTTCATGTGGATCGTGCGCGGCGCGATCAATGTTACCGGTCGCGTCCTTCACGCCGACGATACCCGGCACCTGCGCACAGCGCAGGATGGTCTCATTTGGCCATGTCCGCGACGGTGCGGACTGGCACAGTGTAGAGGATCACCGGCAGCTCGATCGCCTCGGCCGTGGAATTGCCGCCCGCACCTGCGATGATCGGGATGCGCTTGGCCGCGTGCTCGACCGCTGTCTTGATCGTGAGCACATGCCCGCCGACCGAGAGAGTAGCCGATTCGCCGCTGGTGCCGACCACAACGAGCGCATCCGTCCCTTCTTCAGTATGCCAGTCGACCAGCTTACGGAAAGCGGGCAGGTCGAGACTGCCGTCTTTGAGCATCAGGGTTACGATCGCGGGCATGCTGCCGCTGAATTGAATACCGTCTTGAGTGCCGTTAGCCATGAAACGCAATGAAAGTAAAGGCAATGTTGATCAAGTTTCTGCATTCGCGATGTCGTCAAGCCTGTGTAGCGAATCGATCATGAACGAAGTTGTCCTGGTTTGTTGTCGGTCGTCCTGGGTGCCATTCAGATGATCGGCGGGC
>JAYFSB010000229.1:0-4200 GCA_040946865.1 Burkholderia sp. | reverse complement strand
TAGTCAACGAGGTGGCGCGCCGCAAGAACCGCAACAAGTCGAGGATTCGGGCTCGCGAAGAATGCGAACCGGGCCTGAGGCCCGCCGACCATCTGAACGGCACTCAGGACGACCGAAAATAAACCAGGACAACTTCGTTCATGAGCGATTCGCTTCGCAGGCTTGACGACATCACGAATGCAGACACCTGTTCAGCGTTGCCTTTACAAATGGCGTTCACCCGATGCCATGACTCGCCGACGGTACCGGCGACTGCGGTGAACGACATCTGCTGGGCGCAGCATCAGCACCATTGCCTCGAACAGCAGCGTGAAGCCCTTGAGCTTGTGGTCGGCCCACTCGGGCTCGACGAGCGCGACGCGGTCGTCAGGCAGCTTGATGCGAGGCGGGCGTACTTCGAGAAAGCAGTCGTCTGGAAGAAGTTCAAGTGCCGGTAGCGCTTGACAACGGTGTCGTGCATTGGATGGCCGCCGGCAATCTCTGGATGCGGGAAGCGACTGCCGACAACGGAATCGATGTTGACCGTCAACAACCGCTTCGCAGCCGCGTCGAAATCGATGCCGTTCACGAACCACGGATCGCTGATACCCAAAGCCGTCTCGAACAACTTGCTATGCATGACTACCGTTGCTCACGTGTAAATCGGGCAATTTACCACCCACTCGAAATTCAACAGAGGCATAAGACTTCTCGGTAGGTGTTGCACTTCAGATTTGAGGCCGCTCAGCTTTTTCGCAACATCCGAATCTCGCAAACCCTCTCCCAAATTCACTATCAGTCATTTTCATGACGAAATTTACCAACACGATTCTGCGAAGACCCGACATGAATTACATTTCGACGCGCGGTGCCGGCATCGGCGAGCGCTACACGTTTTCGGACATCCTGCTGGGCGGCCTCGCCAAGGACGGCGGGCTCTACCTGCCGGCCGAGTACCCGCGCGTGAGCGCCGAGGAACTCTCGTACTGGCGCGGCCTGTCGTACGCAGAACTGGCCTTCGAGGTGCTCTCCAGGTTCAGCGACGACATCCCAGCCGAGGACCTGCGTGATCTGACGCGCCGCACCTATCACGCCGAGGCCTACAGCAACGCGCGTCATGGAAAGAATTCCGCCGACATCACGCCGATCAAGCTGCTCGGCAGCGAAGGCAGTACCACGCTGGCGCTGCTAGAGCTATCGAACGGCCCGACCCTGGCGTTCAAGGACATGGCCATGCAGTTACTCGGCAACCTGTTCGAGTACACGCTGGCCAAGCACGGCGAGACCCTCAACATCCTCGGCGCGACCTCGGGCGACACCGGCAGCGCGGCCGAATACGCGATGCGCGGCAAGGCCGGCGTGCGCGTGTTCATGCTCTCTCCGTACCAAAAGATGAGCGCGTTTCAGTCGGCGCAGATGTACAGCCTGCAGGATCCGAACATCTTCAACCTGGCCGTGGAAGGCGTGTTCGACGACGCTCAGGATATCGTTAAGGCGGTCTTGAACGATCACGCCTACAAGACACGGCACAAGATCGGCACAGTCAACTCGATCAACTGGGCGCGCGTGGGCGCGCAGGTCGTCTACTACTTTAAGGGCTATTTCGCCGCGACCAAGAGCAATGACGAACGCGTCTCGTTCACGGTACCCTCGGGCAACTTCGGCAATGTCTGTGCCGGCCATATCGCGCGCATGATGGGCCTGCCGATCGAGAAACTGGTGGTGGCCACCAACGAGAACGACGTGCTCGACGAGTTCTTCCGCACCGGCAGCTACCGCGTGCGCGGTGCCGAGCAGACCTACCACACCAGCAGCCCGAGCATGGACATCTCGAAGGCCTCGAACTTCGAGCGCTTCGTGTTCGACCTGCTGGGCCGAGATCCGGCACGCGTGCTACAGCTGTTCCACGACGTCGCGCCAAAGGGCGGCTTCGATCTTGCCGCGAGTGGTGATTTCGGGCGCGTGACCAGGTTCGGCTTCGTGTCGGGCCGCAGCACGCACGCGGATCGCCTGGCGACGATCCGCGACGTCTACGCGCGCTACGCGATCATGATTGACACGCACACGGCCGACGGCGTGAAGGTGGCACGCGAGCACCTGCAGCCGGGCGTGCCGATGGTGGTGCTTGAGACCGCCCAACCGACCAAGTTCGGCGAGACGATCCGTGAGGCACTGGGCCGCGAGGCCGAGCGTCCCGCCGCGTTCAACGGCATCGAGGCGCTACCGCAGCGCTTCGAGGTGGTGAAGGCCGACGCGCAGCAGGTGAAAGACTTCATCGCCACGCATACCGGCAGCTGAGGCTGCTAGGCAGTGTTCATATTTACGACTGACCCAAACACGCAGGCAAGCGATGCAAACACGAGATAGCTCTCGGCAAGCTTGCCATATCGAGTTGAGACGCGGCGAAAATACGACTCTCTTGAAAAAGGAGTGGGTTACGCAACATGTGGGTTGATCTTCGAGAAGTCGAGCTTGCCAGCGATCAGAAACAGCACGGTACGCATGGTTGTGAGGTTGGTATATCCGCGCCTTCCAGCAAGCCGTTGGTCTGACGCGTCTGGGTTCAGTCGACGATGCCGTCGACATGACTGCGGATCATGCGGGCGACGTCCTTCATCGGATCGACCTTCGAGCGCATGACGTTCGGGCACCACTGCTCGAGCATTTCGTTGACGACGTTGATTTACTTACGATCGAAAATCTCCCGAAGTTGCTCGCGATAGCGCCACGCGCGTGCGGTCCGCTTGGCCGTGACGTTCACGATCAGGGCATCGAGATCGGCGCATTGCGCGGCGGTCAGCCGGTCGCGATCCTTCAGCAGCGAACCATCCAATCCCTTGAGTTCCAGATCGATTCCTGCTCGATTCGCCGTATTGGGTTCACGGCTTTCGACGCATGAGCGACGACGCGGAACTTGCCGAAGGTGATGCGAGCATTCGGCAGGTTCGTCTCGACGCTTTTGATGAAGCAGGCATGTCAATGCTGATCGACGTGATCTGCTCGGGCTCTCTCCCATGTTCGCGCAGGCTTGCGACGAACGCTTCGATCGTCGCAGTATCCTTGCCTTCGGTCACGAACACAACTTTACGTTCGAGCGCATCAGCCACGCGCGTCAGGTAGTTGTGTCCGCGCTGGTAGACCGTTTCGTCGACGGCAATGCTCCTCCTGTCAGACAGGTCGATCTCGGCGAGCGCGAATTCGACATAGCGTTTGCAAATGGCGTTCACCCGATGCCAGGACTCGCCGACGGTATGGGCGACTGCGGTGAACGACATCTGCTGGGCGAGCATCAGCACCATTGCCTCAAACAGCAGCGTGAAGCCCTTGAGCTTTGCCGGCCCACTCGGGCTCGACGAGCGCCACGTGGCCGTCAGGCAGCTTGATGCGAGGCGTACGCACTTCGAGAAAGCAGTCGTGCTGGAAGAAGTTCAAGTGCCGGTAGCGCCTGATAACGGTGGCGTGCACGGGATGGCCGCCGGCGATCTCTGGATGCGGGAAGCGACTGCCGGCAACGAAATCGATGTTGACCGTCAACCGCCTCGCAGCCGCATCGAAATCGATGCCGTTCACGAACCACGGATCGCTGATACCCAAGGCCGTCTCGAACAACTTGCTATGCATGACTACCGTTGCTGACGTGCAAATCGGGAAATTTATCACCCACTCGAAATTCAACAGAGGCAGTTTTTCCACGATGTTGTCCACATCAACTGGGGATAACAGCGTCGGACGATTGACGAACCAGGGTCTGTTTACATTTGAAAAAATGTGTTTATAACCTGTCTTTTGCACAACGAGACAGGATGGTACGAACGTTACTGAGCGGCGAAGTATGGAACAAAGTCGAAGCTATCCTGCCGGGCAAAGAAGGCGACCGTGGCCGAACGGCATCCAACCATCGCTGGTTCCTCGAAGTGGTGCGGTGGATTGTCCGAACTGGCAGTCCATGGCGCGATCTTCCCGCGGAATTCGCGCCGATGGCACACGGTATATATCCGTGTCTCGCGCTGGCGAAGCCAGGGTGTCTGGCCGCGGGTGGCAGATGCTTTGGCAGGCGAGACGGAAATCGAGCACATCCTTATCGATTCGACGCTCGTGCGAGCGCACCAGTATTGGGCCGGAGTGGGCCGCAAGCGCTCCGACGTTCCCGAGGCGGACTGAGCACCACACTGCATTTGGCGGTGGATTCGAAGGGTCGCCCGTTGCGACTGATCGTCACTG
>JAYFSB010000228.1:0-4210 GCA_040946865.1 Burkholderia sp. | reverse complement strand
TACACCAACCTCACGACCATGCACACCGTGCCGTTTCTGATCGCCGGCAAGCTCGACTTCTCGAAGATCCACCCACATGTCGCGTAGCCCACTCAAATTTCAAGAGAGCCGCAATTTACTATCCACTCGAAATTTAACAGAGACAGATCTTCAAAAGCGAGCGTGTCGATACACACTGCGGACATTCGACGCGCCTGAACGCCGGCTGTTCTCCGCGATGCGGTAAAATCTCGCCATCCCTAACCCGGGCAGCGGCGCGGCAGCGGCGCGAAGCGCGCACCAGCCCGCCTCGAACGGAACCCACCATGTCATACACGTCCGACGTCACGCAATTTCTGAACCAACTCAAGCAACAGAAGCCGGCTCTGGAAGAAGAGCAGCGCAAGGGCCGTGCCCTGCTGTGGGACAAGCAGCCGCTCGACCTCGACGAGCATTCGGAGCAGCAGCAATCGCGCGTCAAGCAGACCTCCTACGTCTACTACCAGAACTTCTGATCCTGTGAGCGCCGCCGATGAGGCCGCCGCCCCGCCCGAGGCCTCGCGTGCCGGTGCCGATTCGACGCCCGACACGGTGGACGGCGGCGCCGCCTTCGCGCGCCTGTACGGTGAGCCGCTGTTCAAGTTGCCGCAGGATCTCTACATCCCGCCCGATGCGCTCAAGGTTTTCCTGGAAACCTTCGAGGGCCCGCTGGACCTGTTGCTGTACCTGATCCGCAAGCAGAACTTCAACGTGCTCGACATCCCGATGGCCGAGGTCACTGCCCAGTATCTCGGCTACGTCGACCAAATCCGCGAGTCGAACCTGGAGTTGGCGGCCGAGTACCTGCTGATGGCGGCGATGCTCGTCGAGATCAAGTCGCGCATGCTGCTGCCGGTCAAGAAGGACGACACTGACGAGGAAGCCGAGGATCCGCGCGCCGAACTGATGCGCCGCCTGCTCGAATACGAGCAGATGAAGCTGGCCGCACAGCGGCTCGACCAACTGCCGCAGCTCGGCCGCGACTTCCTGCGCGCCGAGGTCTATATCGAGCAGAGCATCACGCCGCGCTTCCCGGACGTCGATTCCGACGACCTGCGCGCCGCCTGGGCCGACGTGCTCAAGCGCGCCAAGCTGATCCGGCACCACAAGATCTCACGCGAGGAGCTGTCGGTGCGCGAGCACATGAGCCTGATCCTGCGCCAGCTGCAGAACGTGCGCTTCATGGAATTCGCCGAGCTGTTCGATACCTCACGCGGTGTGCCGGTGGTGGTAGTCAACTTCATCGCGATGCTCGAACTGGCGCGCGAATCGCTGATCGAGATCACCCAGCCCGCGCCCTTCGCGCCGATCTACGTACGCCTGGCCTACCTGCCGGCCTGACGCGGGCGCGTCGTGCCTCCCGATCCCCCCTTTTGCCTTCCCCCGCTCGGTCGTCACGACGGCTGGCCGGCCTCACTTCACTTGGCCCGCCTTCATGCAGTACCGTCTGGATAAAAATAGAACGATCGTGCGCTTATCGGTGCGCTTCAGCCACAAATCCTCTACAATCGCCGACGCTCGCGCCTTGACCGGTTCGCGGGCCAGCGCGAACCGTCCGACCACGAGGCCGCTCGATGCGCGCGAGGAACCGCTCTACCGACCATGAAAGTCATCAGCACGATCCAGGAGCTGCGCGATCAGTTGCGCGGCCAGAACCGCACGGCCTTCGTGCCGACGATGGGCAACCTGCATGAAGGCCATCTGTCGCTGATGCGGCTCGCGCGCCAGCATGGCGACCCGATGGTCGCGAGCATCTTCGTGAACCGGCTCCAGTTTGGCCCGAACGAGGATTTCGACAATTACCCGCGCACGCTGCAGGACGATATCGAGAAGCTGCAGAAGGAGCATGTCTACGTGTTGTTCGCGCCGACCGAGCGCGACCTGTACCCGGAGCCGCAAGAATACCACGTGCAGCCGCCGCACGACCTCGGCGACATCCTGGAGGGCGAGTTCCGCCCCGGCTTCTTCACCGGCGTGTGCACCGTGGTCACCAAGCTGATGGCCTGCGTGCAGCCGAAGGTGACCGTGTTTGGCAAGAAAGATTACCAGCAGCTGATGATCGTGCGCCGCATGTGCCACCAGCTCGCGCTGCCGGTGGACATCGTGGCCGCCGAGACGGTGCGCGACGAGGACGGCCTGGCGCTATCCTCGCGCAACCGTTACCTGGGCGAGGCCGAGCGCGCCGAGGCACCCGAGCTAGCGCACGCGCTGCAGCGCGTGCGCGAGACAGTACTGGGCGGCCAGCGCGACCTGGCCAAGGTTGAGGCCACGGCCCGCGAGGTGCTGGCCGCGCGCGGCTGGCAGCCCGACTACATCGCGATCCGCCGCCGCGCCAACCTGGTCGCGCCGAGCGCCGAACAACTCGAGGCCGGCGAGCCGCTAGTGGTGCTGGCCGCCGCCAAGCTCGGCACCACGCGCCTCATCGACAACCTGGAAATCTGACGGCCCGCCGTCCCCGTCCCGCTTCCGCCTCACCGCATCAGGACATACCATGCAGCGCCACATGCTGAAATCGAAGATCCACCGCGCCACGGTCACGCATTGCGAGCTCCACTACGAAGGCTCCTGCGCGATCGACGAGGACCTGCTCGAAGCATCGAACATCGTCGAGAACGAGCGGATTGATATCTGGAACATCAACAACGGCGAGCGTTTCTCGACCTACGCGATCAAGGGCGAGCGCGGCAGCGGCATGATCTCGCTAAATGGTTCGGCGGCGCGGCGCGCGCAGCTCGGCGACTTGGTGATCATCGCCGCGTTCGCGGTGGTCAACGAGGCTGACCTGAAAGCCGGCTGGAAGCCGGACCTGGTGTTCGTTGACGAGCACAACACGGTGAAGGGCAGCCGCGACCACGTGCCGACCCAGAACTGGGCCTGAGCGCCGGGCTGTTCTCGCGAACGGCAGGTTTCGTTTTTTGATGCCCCGGCGAAGGCTCAGTCGGCGGGCTTGTCGGCTTTATCCGCCTTTATCGGCCTCGCCCGGCTTGGCCTGCGCCCAGTCGACGATCGGCTGCCACTGCGCTTGAAATCCTTCTCGACGCGGCTCTTCACGACATTCCACAGGGTCAGGCCGTGCGCGGCCACCTGCACATAGTTCTGCGTGTCGCGCAGGTAGCCGAACACCGGCAGCTCGAGCCCCTCGACGAAGCGCTGCAGCTGCTTGGCCGAGCGCGTGCGCGCGTCGACGCGCATGCCGACCTGTACGACCACCTTGCGTACCGCCCTCTCGGAGGCCAGCCGCTCGAGGCATTGCTGGGTGGGGATATCGAACATCGAGGGCTGGAGCGGCACAATTACCTTGTTGGCCAGGTCGAGTCGGTTGCCGGGCAGCGTGGTGGGCGGCAGCGCGAGCCAGCCGTGCGAGGACTGCTGCCGGTTCAGGTCAGCCAGCGCCGCCCAGGCACCCTGCTCCGCGAAATACCCGGCCAGATTGGTGGACAACGCGCTCTTGCCGACGTCGCCCTTCGGATTTGCCACCACGATCACCGTCATGTACCCCCCCGGAAAGCCACGCGGCACCGCTCGGCTGGCACCACGGAGTTGGTAAGCGACTCGGCATGGCCGTCGTAGACGCCAGCAAAGATCGACGCCAACGTGGGTGCCAATCATTTTCGCCTCTGTTGAATTTCGAGTGGATGGTAAATTGTCCGATTTGCACGAGAGTGAAGGGGAGTCATGCATAGCCAACTGTTCGAATCGGCCTTGGGTATCAGCGATCCGTGGTTTGTGAATGGTGTCGACTTCGATGCAACTGCCAAGCGATTGACGCTCAACAGCGATTTCGTTGCCGGCAGCCGCTTCCCGCATCCAGAGATCGTTGGCGACTAGCGTGTGCACGACACCGTCGTCAAGCGATATCAACACCTGAACGTCTTCCAGCGCGACTGCTACCTCGAAGTACTCACATCTCTCGCGTCAAGCTGCCTGATGGCCGCGTGGCACGTACGTCCTGCGGAGTCGGCCAACGCCTGGGTGGCTACGCGTCCTGCCAGGCAGCAAGCTCCTGCGGATACACGCCATTCTCGCGGCACCATGCGCTGCGCGATGTTTCGTCCAGAGCTCCAGCGTGCCTACGTTCACGCGTGTTTCCTGCGCGACATCACATCTTCAACCGGCGCGCTCTCCGGCGGCAGCAACCTTGCAACCACCTTGTCCTTGAATGCCTGTCCGTACTTTGCCACTTCTCGTCCTC
>JAYFSB010000227.1:0-4212 GCA_040946865.1 Burkholderia sp. | reverse complement strand
CCGGGCAGGATAGCTTGGACTTTGTTCCATATTTCGTCGCTCAGTAACGTTCTACCATCCTGTCTCGTTACGCAAAAGACAGGATATAAACACCAAATGTAAACAGATCCTAGAAGCGGTGTTTCGCGTAAAAGCCGTCGATGAATTGCGCTATGCGGCGCTCCCGATCGACCTGCGCGGGCAGTTTGCTGGCGTCCCTGAGTTCGCGATATTTGCTCGCCGCCTTCTTCTGGGCGTCGCTGCCCTCCTCGTGCAACTGGCGTTCGATGCGCTCCGCCAGGCCGCTGTTCGAGAATTTGTGCGCGAGGATCATCGCGGCTTCGGCCGAGTAATACTCCTCGGCACCGCCTACCATCCACTGGCCGCTGGTCAAAAGACGCTTGTCGTGGAACAGGGCGGCCGACGGCTGGAACACCACCTTGTATCGGGCTAGCCGCACACGCCAGGAGAAATCCACATCGTCGCAATAAAGGAAGAAGGACTCCGAGTCGAAGCCGTTTACCTCCTTGGCCACTGCGGCGGAAACGAGCGCGCAGGTGGTCGCGGCCCAGCTCGTCTCGCCGGTGACGGGGTCGTAGTCCTTGGCATGCTCGATCGGCACCTGACGGGCTTCGACGATACCGACGCCCGGCTTGCGCATCGGCCGCACCAGCTCGCCGAAGATATTCGGTGCCATGATCGTGTCGGGATTGAGGATCAGGACGAGTTCCGCCTGCAGGTCGGCGAGCAGCCGGTTCTGTCCGGCCGCCGAACCGAGATTCGCATCAAAGAACGTGTACTGGATCCTCGCGATGCCTTGCTGGCGAAGCCGTGCGGCACGCTCCTCGATTTCCTCGAGCGTAAACACCGGCTCCGGCGAGCAATCGCCCAATGCGATCTCTACCGTTGACAGTACCCCGGCTCCAATCGCCAGATCCACGGCGCGCGCGATGCTTTCGAGCGCCGCGTCGGTGTGCGCCTGGCTATTGTTGTAGAGAACCGACTGAATCCGCAGTGACGCGGGAGCGATGATTGTCGTGTCGTGCAGTGGCACCGTTCACCTCTATGTATGACTAGGCGGTTTCAAGATTGAAGTGCGACAGAAGTCCGTTACGCCTGAAGGGCATCCCCCAAGGCAACGATTTCATGATGATGCTGACGAATATCGAACGATTCGGGCATGAACAGTTGGCCGGACACGTCCAGCCCAAGCTCTTACGCGGGTGGGCGTTTATCTGCCAGGCGATGTCGTCGAGCTCAGCCCGGGGGAACACGGCCAGATCCGTACCCTTGGGCATGTACTGGCGCAGCAGCCCGTTGGTGTTCTCGTTACGTCCGCGCTGCCAAAGGGCTATGCGGACCAGCGAAGTAGACCTTGATGCCGGTGATCTCGCAGAGCTGCTCATGCCTGGCCATCTCCCATTCCTGATCATAGATCATGGAAAAACGGCGCTGAGCGTCGATGTGGTTCAGGATCAATGCCAAACGAAGTGACGGCGGCGTCGGCAGTGGCGTTCCCCATCTTGCCCAGGGTAACGAACAGCGAGGTGCGCTCGACCAGCGTCGAGACCGAAGACGCATTACGCGTCGTGCCCTTGATTAGGTCGCCTTCCCAGTGCCAGGACACGATTCGCTCGTCGATCTCAGCCGGACGATCATGGATGCTGACCCCGTTCGAGATGCTGCCTCGGCGGTCTTCGCCCCGCGCCCGGGGCCGCCGGCGCTTGCGGGCCTGTCGCAGACAGGCGATCAGTTCCGCTCGCAAACTGGCCGCGCGGCAGGGCGTACGACGCAATGTAGATCGTTTCGTGACTGGCCAGCAGGGTCGGCTCATCGGGGATCATGTTTCGCAGTATGCTCGCGATCTGTTCGGGAGAGTGCCGCCCCACGCAGCAACCGCTCGCCTGTCGCCCGCAGCTTGCATCCCTGCTCAAGGCTCAGCTGGATCATCGTGCGCTCTTCACAACTCAGGTGCTTGTAGGTTCCCATCGCAACACAATACCTCTCGGTAGGTGTTGCACTTCAGATTTGAGGCTGCCGTGTCAAATCACTCCAGATTTTAAAGGAACAAAGAAAACGCGATCAAGCTGCGATTCTCGCCATTGCGTCGGCCCGTCGCGTTTGACCAGCGTCAGAACCTGCGGCTGGCCGCTCTGCGCGCCGACCCGGCGGCCGTCGCCGTAATGCAGCCGGATGTTCGACACGCGCAACCGCCGGAGATTTCGTTTCGCGCGTTCGCACAGCGGCTTCACGCGCTCGATCGAATAGATCGTCACGTGTAAGGTAACTCAGTATGGCTGCCTGGTAACCGCAGTCGGTGCCGATTTCGAGGACCCGCTCGGGAACGCGGCCGGCGAGCGCAAGCTCGATCATGCGGGCCACCACCGAGGGCTTTGAAAGCGTCTGCTGATGGCCGATCGGCAGTCCGATGAACAGGTGTGACGCGGCACGGCGGCCATCGCGGCCGGCACGTGCATATCGATGACGCCGTTCGCGCGCAGTCGTTCGACTATGCGCTCGCGCACCGGTTCCGAGGTCAGGGCCAGCGCGCCCGTGGCGGCGGGTTTTCCCGCACTGCCGGCCGGGCGGGCGAACCAGCCACAGAGGTGTCCAGCGCCGGCGAGCTCGGGTGCCGCTCGTTCGGATGAGCTGCGGTCTTGCGTGGTGCACGTTTCAGATCCTCGAGCGCAAGCGGAAACCGCTTGGCGCGCTCGCAGCTCAAGCTCATGAAGTGTCGCCCCGCGCACGCGCCCACGCATGCGTTGTGGCCAGCTTCTGGGTGTCAGTGAGGTCGAGCTTCAGCGGCGTGATCGACACATAGCCGTTCGCGGTGGCATGGAAATCGGTACCCTCGCTCGCATCGAGCGCCGCGCCCGAGGCACCGATCCAGTAGATCGCCTCGCCGCGCGGATTGGTCTGGCGGATCACCGGCTGGGACGGATGCCGCTTGCCGAGTCGCGTCGCCTGCCAGCCTTTGATCTGCTCGTAGGGCAGGTTCGGGATATTGACGTTGAGGAAAGGCTGGCCCGGCATCGGCCGGACGATGAAGTGTCGAACGATTTCGGCGGCCACCCGCGCGGCTGATTCCAGCTCGCCCCAGTCTTTGTCGACCAGCGAAAAGGCGATCGCCGGGATGCCGAACATGATCCCTTCGGTAGCAGCGGCGACGGTGCCGGAATACAGCGTGTCGTCGCCCATGTTCTGGCCGTTGTTGATTCCCGACACGACCAGGTCGGGCCGCTCCTCGAGCATGCCGGTCAGCGCCAGGTGGACCGAGTCGGTCGGCGTGCCGTTGACGTAGTGGAAACCACTACTCGCCGAGCGATGCAGCGACAACGGCCGGGACAGCGTCAGGGAGTTCGAGGCCCCGCTGCAGTTCTGCTCGGGTGCCATCACGGTCACGTCGCCGACCGGCCGAAGCGCTTCGTAAAGCGCGGTCAGACCGGGTACCAGATAACCGTCGTCGTTGCTAAGTAGGATTCGCATGTGGCGATTGTAACCGAGGAAAGATGGCGCGCCAACGACAGCTCGGGTGCCCCGCAAGGCCTCCGCATAAAGAGCTCCGTGTGGTAGGGGTGAGCGGGCGGAAGTTAGTGGTTGTAAACATCGGTATGCTGGGGTTGACTCTTGATTGTTGGCAAAACGAGAGATGCGTTCGTCGAGTTGCGGGATCCGCGGTGCCGTCAGTGCCGTTACCCGCTGGACGAGATTATGCTGACGGTGCTGTGCGCCGTCCGGTGCGGAAGTGGGAGACGATGGCGCTGTGGGAGCGAATCCAACTGGGGTGGCTGCGCAAGCATTTGGCTTACGCGAACGGAATTCCATGCGAAGACACGTTTAGGCGGGTGTTCAGCGGATTGAGCTTGGTTGCCTTCGAGCGCTGCTTCATCGAATCGGTGGGGTGCCCTGTGTCCGAGCCTCGCAGGCCGTATAGCGGGCATCCCTGCATCTGGTCTCGGCGTGGCGTTCTGATCAAGACCTGAGCCTGGGACAGATCGCAATGGACGAGAAGAGCAACGAGATCACTGCGATTCCGTTGCTACTAGGCAGTGTTCACATTTACGACTGACCCAAACGCGCAGGCAAGCGATGCAAACACGAGATGGCTCTCGGCAAGCTTGTCATATCGAGTGGAGATGCGGCGAAAATGCTTAATGCAATGCTGATCAAGTGTCTGCATTCGTGATGTCGTCAAGCCTGCGAAGCGAATCGATCATGAACGAAGTTGTCCTG
>JAYFSB010000226.1:0-4252 GCA_040946865.1 Burkholderia sp. | reverse complement strand
CCGCCAGCGTTTGCTGTTTCATTCTCGTTTGCCTTGCTCGGGTCATATCCACCTATCTATAACGGCTGGACCACGGGGACGATGGACTTGTAATATGATTGAAGAACCGTTCGACCAGGTTGCGTGTACGGTAGAGCACACAGTTGTAGCGGCGTTTTGTCTGGCGATTTGAACGCGGGGGGAATCACGACCTTTGCACGGCTGGCCCAAATTCGTTGCACGAAGTGGTCAGCATCGTAGCCCTTGTCTACGATAACCGCTCCGGTGCGCAGATGCTCGACCCGTTGTGCCGCGCACGAGATGTCGGCGACCTGTCCTTCAGTGACGATCAGTCGCAACGGGCGACCTTTCGAATCCACCGCCAAATGCAGTTTAGTGCTCAGTCCGCCTCGGGAACGTCCGAGCGCTTGCGGCCCACTTTTTTAAGGCCCCCGGCCGAATGCTGGTGCGCTCGCACGATCGTCGAATCGATAAGGATGTGCTCGATTTCCGTCTCGCCTGCCAAAGCATTCGCCACCGCGAGAAACGAATATATACCGTATGCCATCGGCCCGAATTCTGCGGGAAGATCGCGCCATGGACTGCCGGTTCGGGTAATCTACAGCCTCGCTTCGAGGGGCCAGCGATTGTTGGATGCCGTTCGGCCAGGTCGCCTTCCTTGCCCGGCGGGATAGCTTAGACTTTGTTCCATATTTCGTCGCTCAGTAACGTTCGTACCATCCTGTCTCGTTACGCAAAAGACAGGATGTAAACACATTTACTCAAATGTAAACGATCCTAGACACAGAGAAGCCGGCTATCTTGAAATTTGAGTGGGTTAGGCGACATGTGGGTTGATCTTCGAGAAGTCGAGCTTGCCGGCAATCAGAAACAACGGTGTGCATGGTCGTGAGGTTGGTGTATCCGCGCGCCTTTCGCTTGGCCGCCTGGAAGAGTCCCGTTTGGCTTCCAGGAAGCCGTTGGTCTGACGCGTCTGGGTCCAGGCGACGATGCCGTCGCAAATGACTGCGGATCATGCGGGCGACGTCCTTCATCGGATCGACCTTCGAGCGCATGAGGTTCGTGCACCATTGCTCGAGCATTTCACTGACGACGTTGATCTGCTTGCGATCGAGAATCTCTCGAAGTTGCTCGCGATAGCGCCACACGCGGGTGGTCCGCTTGGTCGTGACGTTCACAATCAGGGCATCGAAATCGGCGCGTTGCGCGGCGGTCAGCCGGTCGCGATCCTGCAGCAGCGACCATCGCAATCCCTTAAGTTCCGGATTGATTCGCTGCTCGATTCGCTGCTCGATTCGCCGTATTGGGTCCACGGCTTTCGCCGCATGAGCGACAACCTGGAACTTGTCGAAAGTGATGCGAGCATTTGGCAGGTTCGTCTCGACGCCTTTGATGAACGCGGGCGACATGTCAATGCTGACCGACGTGATCTGCTCGGGCTCTCCCCCATGCTCGCGCAGGCTTGCGACGAACGCTTCGATCGTCGCAGCATCCTTGCCTTCGGTCACGAACACGACTTTGCGTTCGAGCGCATCAGCCACGAGCGTCAGGTAGTTGTGTCCGCGCTGGTAGGACGTTTCGTCGACGGCAATGCTCGTCATGTCCGACAGGTCGATCTCGGCGAGCGCACTTCGAAAAAGCAGTCGTGCTGGAAGAAGTTTAAGTGCCGGCAGCGCTTGACAACGGTGTCGTGCACGGGATGGCCGCTGGCGATTTCTGGATGCGGGAAGCGACTGCCGGCAACGAAATCGATGTTGACCGTCAATTGCCTCGCAGCCGCGTCGAAATTGATGCCATTCACGAACCGCAGATCGCTGATACCCAAAGCCGTCTCGAACAACTTGCTATGCATGACTACCGTCGCTCACGTACAAATCGGGCAATTTACAACCCACTCGAAATTCAACAGAGACATAATAATGTAATTCAATTCAGTCGGCTGCGTGCGGAGAAATTCGCGCTTACCTACGATCTCGGCCGCCGTGATGGCGAGGAATTCGTTGCCGCGATGGGACGGAAGCTGCGCAGGCGCAGCGCGAAAGCGTCGCGTCCTGAGGATTCGACCGATAGAGGCGGGCGGCGGCGTGTCAGGCACCGCTCTGTGCCGTCGCCCGGCGCTTATGCGTGCCGACTGCGCCCGCCGACCAGCGCGTCGGGGTTCGCCACGCTCGACATGTCGCCCGAATCGAAGGCGAGGATATTACGGAACGCGGCATCGAAATACAGCTCGTAGCTTTCGCGCTCGACATAGCCGATATGCGGCGTGCAGATCACGTTCTCCATGCGCAGCAGGCTGTAGCCCTGCAGAATCGGCTCACTCTCGAACACATCGATGGCGACCATGCCCGGCCGGTTGTAGGCCAGCGTATTAACCAGCGCACTGTCCTCAAGCAACTCGGCGCTGCTGGTATTGACCAGCAGCGAGGTCGGCTTCATGCGCATCAGGTTGTCCTGCTTGACGATGCCGCGCGTCTCGTCGTTCAGGCGCAGATGCAGGGTCAGGATGTCGGCCCCCTCGAAGAAGGCCTTGCAGCTGACCGCCGTGTCATGGCCGTCGGCGCGCGCGCGCTCGATCGAATGCTTACGGCCCCAGACCAGCACCTTCATGCCGAAGGCCTTGCCATAGCCGGCCACCATCTGGCCGATCTTGCCGTAGCCCCAGATCCCGAGCGTCTGGCCACGCAGCACTTGGCCGAGGCCGAAGTTGGACGGCATCGCCGAGGTCTTCAGGCCCGATTGTTGCCAGGCACCTTGCTTGAGGTTGGCGACATACTGCGGAATGCGGCGCTGGGCGGCCATGATCAGAGCCCAAGTCAGCTCGGCCGGTGCCACCGGCGAACTGGCACCTTCCAGCACGGCGATGCCACGCTCGGTGCAGGCGGCCATGTCGATATGGCTGGAGGCCTTGCCAGTCTGGCTGATCATGCGCAGATGCGGCAGCTTTGACAACAGTTGCGAGGTGATATACGTACGTTCACGAATCAGGACCAACGCCTCGACTTCGGCGAGGCGGCTTACGAGCTGGCCGAGCCCGCGCACGGTATTGTTGAAGACCTTAACCTCGTGGTCGGCGAGCAACTCGAAACAGGCGAGCTTGCGGACGGCGTCTTGATAATCGTCGAGAATGGCTATTTTCATGAAGGGTTCGGAAGCGGCACGAAAAACGGAAAGCACCGGGAGACAGGGCGCGCTGGCGGCCTCCCGCATGGCGGGGCCGTCATGATCTTATGACGCCCCCCGCAGGGGTATCGCTTGGCGGGTTTCAAGGTTGAAGTGCAACAGAAGCCGGTTGCGCCCGAAGGCAACGATTCCATGATGATTCTGACGAACATCGAACGATTCGAGTATGAACAGTTCGGCCGAACACTTCCAGCCCAAGCTCTTGCGCGGGCGGGTATTCATCTGCCAGGCGATGTCGTCGAGTTCGGCCTGGGAGAACACGGCCAGATCCGTACCCTTGGGCATGTCCTGGCGCAGCAGCCCGTTGGTGTTCTCGTTGCGCCCGCGCTGCCAAGGCCTATGCGGATCAGCGAAGTAGACCTTGATGCCGGTGGTCTCACAGAGCTGCTCATGCCTGGCCATTTTCCGTCCCTGATCATAGGTCAGGGAAAGACACGGTACTGGGCGTCGATGCGGTCCAGGATCATGCCGAACGAAGTGACGGCGGCGTCGGCGGTGGCGTTCTCCATCTTGCCCAGGGTGACGAACAGCGAGGTGCGCTTGACCAGCGTCGCGACCGAAGACACATGACGCGCGCTCTTGATCAGGTGGCCTTCCAAGTGCCCGGGCACGGATCCGCTCGTCGATCTCAGCCGGACGATCGTGGATGCTGACCCTGTTCGGGATGCTGCCCCGGCGGTCTTCGCCCTGGGCCGCCGGCGCTTGCGGGCCTGTCGCAGGCAGGCAGGCGATCAGTTCCGCTCGCAATTGGCCCGCAGGGTCGGCTCATCGGGGATCATGTTTCGCAGTATGCTCGCGATCTGTTCTGTAGAGTGCCGCTTACGCAGCAACCGCTCGACCATCGCCCGCAGCGGCCCCTGCGGGTCTAGTCGGGCGGATTGTTGCGCCGGGCCTGCCAGGAACTGGCGCGCTGCTGGGCGAGTGCGGCGCACGATAGCCGCCAGCGAGCATCGGACGGGCCCGGTTGCACGCCAGCCATTACGGCGCAATTCGCGGCTGATCGAACTCGGCGCGGGGGGGGGGGGGGGGGGGGGGGGGGGGGGGGGGGGGGGGGGGGGGGGGGGGGGGGGGG
>JAYFSB010000225.1:0-4282 GCA_040946865.1 Burkholderia sp. | reverse complement strand
CCCACGCCGGCATTACCCGGATCGAGTGCGAAGGGCCTCTCTCAGCCTTGCCGCCGCATCCGCCCGAGGTCCGGTTCCGGCGGGCAGCAAAGCACGCCTGTTTCGTTAGACGTCCATTAGACCACAGAAGCCCGAACGCCCGCAAACCGCGCCGCCGCATCGCGCGGCAGGTGGCAGCCGGCTCCAGCTGGTTTCGGCTGTTCGGCCCCGATCTGCGCACCGTCATGCGGTGCTGGCACAATGGCCTCTGTTTCGGCCGGACCACCGGATTCGCCCCTTAGGGCGGCCCGGCGCAGTTAAGAGCCGTTTAAGCGAGACGCCGCACAATCAGCGGCAAGCTGTCGCCAACTGACACGATTTTATTTGGATGTGCGGCCTGGCTCGCACATCGCTCCGACAACCTGGCATCGCGCCCCCACAGTAGGAAATCCATGACGCCCTCGTCCCCCGCCGCCCGCCCCGCGAACGATGCGCCGTCCGACGACGCTCGCATCTCCGCGTGGAGCCTAATCAAGCCCTACTGGGTATCCTCGGAATGGAAGCTCGCCTGGTCGCTGCTGCTAGCGATCATCGCGATGAATCTCACCGTGGTCTGGATCAACGTCCGGCTCAATGCCTGGAACGGCACCTTCTACAACGCGCTTCAGCAGAAAGACGCCACCCGGGTGCCGCACCTGCTGATGATCTTCGCCGGCTACGCGTTCTCCTTCATCATCATTGCCGTCTACAGCCGCTACCTGCGCCAGTTGCTAAGCTTCCGCTGGCGGCAATGGATCACCACCCAGGCGCTCGACGACTGGTTCGGCGACCGCGCCTTCTACCGCATCGAGCGCGACCGGCTGGCCGACAATCCGGACCAGCGGATTACCGACGACTTGAATTCGCTCGCCACCAGCACGCTGTCGCTGACGCTCGACCTGCTCTCGACAGTGGTCACGCTGTTCTCCTTCATCGTGATCCTCTGGTCGATCGCGGGCGTGGGGACCATTTCGCTGAGCGGCATCAGCTTCGTGATTCCCGGTTACATGGTCTGGGCCGCCGCGCTCTACGCGCTAATCGGCTCCTACGTGACTTACAAGGTCGGCCATCCGCTGGTCTCGATCACCTACCAGCAGCAGCGCGTCGAGGCCGACCTGCGTTTCGGCCTGATCCGGATCCGCGAGAACGCCGAGCAGATCGCCTTCTACGACGGCATGTCGCGCGAGCGCCAGGGCGCGCTCGACCTGTTCGGCCATATCCGCGAGAACTGGCGGCGCATGATGTCGATCACCAAGCGCATGACCTTCGTGATCAGCTTCTACGCCCAGCTCGCCAACATCTTCCCGATCGCCGTGGCCTCACCGCGCTACTTCGCCGGTGCCTATTCGTTCGGCGTGCTGATGCAGATCGTCGGTGCCTTCGGCACCGTCAGCGATTCCTTCTCCTGGTTCGTGAACAGTTACGGCACCCTGCTGGACTGGCGTGCGACCGTCAATCGTCTGTGTGAATTTAAGCGTGTCACGCGCGCCTCGCACCTGAAAGAATCGATGTCGCCGGCCACCGAGCACGGCGGCATCAACCTGCATTATGTAGACGAGCAGACCCTTACCACCAGCGACCTGCGCCTCGCCCTGCCAGACGGCCGGCCGCTGTCGAGCATCGACGACATAGCCATCGAGCCGGGTTCGCGCTGGCTGGTGCGCGGCCTCTCGGGTGCCGGCAAGAGCACGCTGATGCGCGCGCTGGCGGGCCTCTGGCCGTTCGGCGAGGGCGCGATCGACGCGCCGGTCGGTACCGCCATGATGTTCGTGCCGCAGCGCAGCTACCTGCCGATCGGCAGGCTGAAGGCCGCACTCGCCTATCCGTCGGCGGTCGAGCGCTTCAGCGACGAAGACTGCTGCGCGGCGCTGCGCGACAGCGGGCTCGAGGACTACGCCGGGCGCCTCGAGGAATCGGGCCACTGGACCCAGATCCTCTCGCCGGGCGAGCAGCAGCGCCTGGCCGGCGCGCGCGTGCTACTGCACAAGCCAGCCTTCCTGTTTCTCGACGAAGCCACCAGTGCGCTCGATGCCGGGAACGAGGCGAACCTCTACGGCCTGCTGGCGGCGCGCCTGCCGGGCACGGCGATCGTCAGCATCGCGCACCGCGAATCGCTGGCGCAGTTCCACGACCGCACGCTTGAGGTAAGACGCGACGAGGCCGCCGCGTAAGCGCAGCCGGCCAGACTGTGCGCCACAAGGCTCAGCGCGGCAGTTCAGAATGGCCCATCAGGAACGCGTCGACCGAGCGCGCGCACTGGCGACCTTCGCGGATCGCCCAGACCACCAGCGACTGGCCGCGACGCATGTCGCCGGCCGCGAACACCTTATCGACCGAGGTCATATAGGCGCGCTCGCCCTCGGTAGCCGCGCGCGCGTTGCCGCGCGCATCCTTGGCAACACCGAAGGCGTCGAGCACCGGCGCGGCGGGCTGCGTGAAACCCATCGCCAGCAGCACCAGGTCAGCCTTCATCTCGAACTCCGAGTCCGGTACCTCCACCATCTTGCCATCCTTCCACTCGACGCGCGCGGCGATCAGCTTCTCGACCTTGCCGTTTTTGCCTTCCAGACGCTTGGTGGCGACCGCCCAATCCCGCTCGCAGCCCTCGTCGTGAGACGAGGAGGTACGCAGCTTAATCGGCCAGTACGGCCAGACCATCGGCTTGTTCTCCTGCTCGGGCGGCTGCGGCAGCAGCTCGAACTGCGTGACCAACTTCGCGCCGTGGCGGTTCGAGGTACCCACGCAATCCGAACCGGTATCGCCGCCGCCGATCACCACCACGTGCCTGCCCTTGGCGAGCAGTTGGTTGGCCACCTTGTCGCCGGCATTGACGCGGTTCTGCTGCGACAGGAAGTCCATCGCGAAATGCACGCCTTCGAGCTCGCGGCCCGGCACCGGCAGGTCGCGCGGCATTTCCGAGCTGCCCGCGATCACGATCGCGTCGAACTCTTCCTTGAGCGTGTCCGGCGAAATGGCTTCCTTCGCCAGGTTGCCGATCTGCGGCGGCAGCGACTCCTTGCCGATGAACACGCTGGTGCGGAAGGTCACGCCCTCGGCTTCCATCTGGCGCATGCGGCGGTCGATCAGCCACTTCTCCAGCTTGAAGTCGGGGATGCCGTAGCGCAGCAGGCCGCCGACGCGATCATTCTTTTCGAACACCGTCATCTCATGGCCGGCGCGCGCGAGCTGCTGCGCGGCCGCCAGGCCCGCTGGGCCGGAACCGACCACGGCCACCTTCTTGCCGGTCTTGTGGGTGGCCGGCAGTGGCTTGACCCAGCCTTCGACCCAGGCCTTGTCAATAATCGCGTGCTCGATCGATTTGATGCCGACCGGGTCGTTGTTGATGCTGAGCGTGCAGGCCGCCTCGCAGGGTGCCGGGCAGATGCGACCCGTGAACTCTGGGAAGTTGTTGGTCGAGTGCAGCACCTCAATCGCCTGCTGCCAGTTCTGACGATACACCAGGTCGTTGAAGTCCGGAATGATGTTGTTGACCGGACAGCCGCTGTTGCAGAACGGGATGCCGCAGTCCATACAGCGCGCGCCCTGGATCTTCGCGTCTTCGTCAGACAACGCCGTGACGAATTCCTTGTAATGTTTCACACGGGTGAGCGGAGCCTCGTACGCTTCGTGGCGGCGTTCGAACTCGAGAAAACCGGTTGCCTTGCCCATAAGGTTCTCGTCTAAATCGGGGGGGGTCTGGTCGGGACCCCGCATCCGCCGCATCAAGCGGCGGATGCGTTCACTAGAGTCCGTTTACATTTGATAAAATGTGCTTATATCCTGTCTTTTGTACAACGAGACAGGATGGTACAAACGTTACTGAGCGACAAAATATGGAACAAAGTCCAAGCTATCATTCCGGGCAAGGAAGGCGACCGTGGCAGAACGGTATCCAACAATCGCTGGTTCCTCGAAGCGGTGCGGATTGCCTGAACCGACAGTCCATTGCGCGATCTTCCCGCGGAATTCGGCCGATGGCATACGGTATATATCCGTTTCTCGCGCTGGCGAAGCCAGGGTGTTTGGCCGCGGGTGACGAATGCTTTGGCAGGCGAGACGGAAATCGAGCACATCCTTATCGATTCGACAATCGTGCGAGCGCACCAGCATTCGGCCGGGGCCTTAAGAAAGTGGGCCGCAAGCGCTCGGACGTTCCCGAGGCGGACTGAGCACTAAACTGCATTTGACGGTGGATTCGAAGGGTCGCCCGTTGCGACTGATCGTCACTGAAGGACAGGTCGCCGACATCTCGTGCGCGGCGCAA
>JAYFSB010000224.1:0-4303 GCA_040946865.1 Burkholderia sp. | reverse complement strand
TGTTTCATTTTCGTTTGCCTTGCTCGGGTCATATCCACCGATCTATAACGTATAACGGCTGAACCACGGGGACGGTGGACTTGATCAGCATTGCCTTAATCCAGCGCCCGCCGCGAACCGGCCGGCGTGGCCTGTCGGCCCGCTCGCCCGTGTCGCTCAAAGTTAGGGCGCGATCAGCCCGCAGTTGCTGAGAGATACGCGGTCTTTACGGTATAATCGATTTTTCCCGCGAGCATCCAGCGATGACCAAATATGTATTCGTCACCGGCGGCGTAGTTTCTTCCCTTGGCAAGGGGATTGCCGCCGCTTCTCTCGCCGCGATCCTCGAATCGCGAGGTCTGAAAGTCACCCTCCTCAAACTCGATCCGTACATCAACGTCGACCCCGGCACGATGAGCCCGTTCCAGCACGGAGAAGTGTTCGTGACGGAAGACGGTGCGGAGACCGACCTCGACCTTGGCCACTACGAGCGCTTCATCAGCACCAAGATGCGCAAGGCCAACAACTTCACGACCGGTCAGATCTACGAGTCGGTGATCCGTAAGGAGCGCCGCGGCGACTACCTGGGCAAGACGGTCCAGGTGATTCCGCACATCACCAACGAGATCCAGGCCTTCATCGAGCGCGGCGCGGCTTTCGCCACCTGCGGCGAGCCGGACGTGGCGATCGTCGAGATCGGCGGCACGGTCGGTGACATCGAATCGCTGCCCTTCCTCGAGGCAGCGCGCCAGATGAGCCTGCGCCTGGGCCGCAACAGCGCCTGCTTCGTGCACCTCACCCTGGTGCCGTTCATCGCGACGGCTGGCGAGTTTAAGACCAAGCCCACCCAGCACAGCGTGCAAAAGCTGCGCGAGATCGGCATCTCGCCGCACGTGCTGCTCTGCCGTGCCGACCGCCGTATCCCCGGCGACGAATCGCAGAAGATCTCACTGTTCTCGAACGTGCCCGAAGATGCGGTGATTTCCGTGTGGGACGTCGACAGCATCTACAAGATCCCGCATATGCTGCACGATCAGGGCCTCGACCGTATCCTCTGTGAGGAACTGAAGCTGACCGTGAAGGATGCCGACCTGGCCATATGGACCTTGCTGGTCGGCAAGCTCGAGCACCCGCAGCACGAAGTCACGATCGGCATGGTCGGCAAGTACGTCGAGTTGACCGAGTCCTACAAGTCGCTGATCGAAGCACTGCGCCACGTTTCGATCCACACCTTGACCAAGGTCAACATCGAGTACCTCGATTCGGAAGAGATCGAGGCCAAGGGCGTGGACAGCCTCAAGCATCTCGACGCCGTGTTGGTGCCGGGCGGCTTCGGCCGTCGCGGCACCGAAGGCAAGATCGCGGCGATCCGCTATGCGCGCGAGACCAAGGTCCCCTACCTCGGCATCTGCCTGGGCATGCAGCTGGCGGTGATCGAGTTTGCGCGCGACGTGGCAGGCCTCAAGGACGCCAACAGCACCGAGTTCGATCCAGAGACGCCGAACCGCGTGGTCGCGCTGATCACCGAGTGGTACGACCGCGAAGGCAAGATCGAGAAGCGTACAGAGGCATCGGACCTGGGCGGCACCATGCGCCTGGGTTCGCAGCGCTGCCCGATCAAGGCCGGCACGTTGGCCGAGGAAATCTATGGTAGCAACGTGAACGAGCGTCACCGTCACCGTTACGAAGTGAACAACCGCTTCGTGCCGCAGCTCGAATCGGGCGGTCTGGTGATCAGCGCGCGCACGCCGAGCGAGGACCTGCCGGAAATGATGGAGCTGCCGCGCTCGATGCACCCCTGGTTCGTCGGCGTCCAGTTCCACCCGGAATTCACTTCCACGCCACGTGACGGCCATCCCCTGTTCAAGTCGTTCGTCGAAGCTGCGCTCGCCAGTCAGCAGGCGCGTGACGGTGTGAAAGCATGAAACTAGGCGATTTCGAAGTCGGCCTCGACCGGCCGTTTTTCCTGATCGCCGGCACCTGCGTCGTCGAATCGGAGCAGATGACGATCGACACGGCGGGCCGGCTCAAGGAAATCTGCGCGAAGCTGAACGTTCCGTTCATCTACAAGTCCTCGTTCGAGAAGGCCAACCGCAGCTCGGGCACCTCGTTCCGCGGCCCCGGCATGGACGAAGGCCTGCGCATCCTATCCGAGGTCACGCGCCAGCTCGGCCTGCCGGTGCTGACCGACGTGCACGAGATGGACGAAATCGAGCCGGTCGCGGCGGTGGTCGACGTGCTGCAGACGCCGGCCTTCCTGTGCAGGCAGACCGACTTCATCCACGCCTGCGCACGCTCGGGCAAGCCCGTCAACCTCAAGAAGGGCCAGTTCCTCGCGCCGCACGACATGAAAAACGTGATCGACAAGGCGCGTGCGGCGGCCCGCGAGGCTGGCCTTTCCGAGGACCGCTTCCTCGCCTGCGAACGTGGCGTCTCGTTCGGCTACAACAACCTCGTGTCGGACATGCGCTCGCTCGCGATCATGCGCGAGACCGGCGTGCCGGTGGTGTTCGACGCCACCCACTCGGTGCAGCTGCCGGGCGGGCAAGGCACCAGCTCGGGCGGCCAGCGCGAGTTCGTGCCGGTGCTGGCGCGTGCGGCGGTGGCCACGGGCGTGGCGGGTCTGTTCATGGAGACTCACCCGAACCCGGCCGAGGCGAAGTCCGACGGCCCAAACGCCGTGCCGCTGCATCGCATGGCCGTGCTACTCGAGACGCTTGTTACGCTCGACGCGGCGATCAAGCGCACGCCGTTCCTGGAAAACGATTTCAACTAATGTATGAACTTGGCGGCAGGGGCGGACGTCTGTAGCAGAATCCGCTTTGCCGGCACAATCTTCACTACGGAATTCATCGTCATCCTCAGAGGAAATCATGAGTGCAATCGTAGATATCATCGGCCGCGAGATTCTGGATTCGCGCGGTAATCCCACCGTCGAGTGCGACGTCCTGCTCGAGTCCGGCACGATGGCCCGCGCCGCGGTGCCGTCAGGCGCGTCAACGGGTTCGCGCGAGGCGATCGAACTGCGTGACGGCGAAACTGGCCGCTACAATGGCAAGGGCGTGCTGAAGGCGGTCGAGCATATCAACACCGAAATCTCCGAAGCGGTCATGGGCCTCGACGCGTCGGAGCAGGCCTTCCTCGACAAGACGCTGCTGGAGCTCGACGGCACCGACAACAAGTCGCGCCTGGGCGCGAACGCGATGCTGGCTGTCTCGATGGCCGTCGCAAAGGCCGCTGCCGAAGAGGCCGGCTTGCCGCTGTACCGCTACTTCGGTGGTTCAGGCGCGATGCAGCTGCCGGTGCCGATGATGAACATCGTGAACGGCGGCGCGCACGCCAACAACAGCCTGGACATCCAGGAATTCATGATCATCCCGGTCAGCCAGCCGACCTTCCGCGAAGCGCTGCGCTGCGGTGCCGAAGTGTTCCACGCGCTGAAGAAGATCCTGTCGGGCCGCGGCATGAGCACGGCGGTGGGCGACGAAGGCGGCTTCGCGCCGAACTTCGGCAGCAACGACGAATGCCTATCGACCATCCTCCAGGCGATCGAGAAGGCTGGCTACCACGCCGGTGAGGACGTCCTGCTGGCGCTCGACTGCGCGGCCTCGGAGTTCTACCACGACGGCAAGTACCAGCTCGCCGGCGAAGGCCTGCAGCTGTCGTCGGCCAAATTCGCCGACTATCTCGCCACGCTGGCCGACAAGTTCCCGATCGTCTCGATCGAGGACGGCATGCACGAAAGCGACTGGGACGGCTGGAAGCTGCTGACCGAGCGCCTCGGCAAGAAGGTGCAGCTGGTGGGCGATGACCTGTTCGTCACCAACACGCGCATCTTCAAGGAAGGCATCAAGAAGAGTATCGCGAATTCGATCCTGATCAAGATCAACCAGATCGGCACGCTGACCGAAACTTTCGCGGCCATCGAAATGGCCAAGCGCGCCGGCTACGCGGCCGTGATCTCACATCGCTCGGGCGAGACAGAAGATTCGACGATAGCCGACATCGCCGTCGGCCTGAACGCCGCCCAGATCAAGACGGGTTCGCTGTCGCGCAGCGACCGCATCTCGAAGTACAACCAGCTGCTGCGCATCGAAGAAGATCTCGGCGATATCGCCAGCTACCCGGGCAAGTCGGCGTTCTACAACCTGCGCTAGGCAGTGTTCACATTTATGTCTCTGTTGAATTTCGAGTGGGTGGTAAATTGCCCGATTTGCACGTGAGCGACGGTAATCATGCATAGCAAATTGTTCGAGACGGCTTTGGGTATCAGCGATCCGTGGTTCGTGAACGGCATCGATTTCGACGCGGCTGCGAAGCGGTT
>JAYFSB010000223.1:0-4310 GCA_040946865.1 Burkholderia sp. | reverse complement strand
TATCGGTGACGCCCGCCGCAAGCCAGATACGTGTACCGGTAGGCAAAAAGATCATGATCGCAGGCTCTGCAATACGGCTCTGCAATACGGTTCGCAGCATATCGGGGTCGACAACGCTATTGACCTTGACCACTGCTCGTCCGAGCCGGACTTCAATCGTGCCACCGGTTTCGCGATCTACGGTTTGATTGGTGGCGCTGCGATGATCTCCGGCCCTCATATCGCTCACGACCCGTCACTGGCAGCAGCGTTGCTTCTGACGCCCTTTGCTCGGCACAATACCGGTGCCGCCAGGTGAACGCCAACTTCGCATTCAGACCATGCTCGCGGGCCAGTTTGGCGACTGAAACACCTGGCTCACACGCGGCGATTGCTATGCGACGCCGGAACTCAAGACTATGGTTCGGGCGTCCTTTGCGACTACCCGGCTTTCCTTCCTGTGTCTAACAAAATGGTGTCCATCACTTCGAAAATGATGGACACCACTTTGGCGTCGATCTTTACTGGCGTCTACGACGACCATGCCGAGTCGCTTACGCTGATCGTTGGCGCGATCTCACGTGATCCCACACGCATTCCACGTTCTCATCATCTTGCTTCACGCGCGTGCGAATGGGGGACCGGCCTTGCCAAGTCGCTTACGTCTCCAGCAAGCTGAAAACGCTACCTGTACCTCATCTTCGTCAAATCCATAAGTGCGGGTTCACGGGACGCTTACCAAACGGCTATGAAAAAAGCCGCGAACCTCACGGTTCGCGGCTTGCTCGTTCAAGCATCGGCCGCCGGATCGGCGGCACCTGCCCCGGCGCTCAGAACTTCGAGGCCACCCAGGCCTGCACGCCCGCCAGCGCGGCCGGCAGATTCGCCGGCTTGGTGCCGCCGGCCTGAGCCATGTCCGGCCGGCCGCCACCCTTGCCGCCCACCTGCTGGGCAACGAAGTTGACAAGTTCGCCAGCCTTGACCTGCTTGCTCGCCTCGGCCGTCACGCCAGCGATCAGGCTGACCTTACTGCCTTCGACGACGGCCAGCACCACGGCCGCATGCTTGAGCTTTTCCTTGAGCCTGTCAACGGTTTTGCGCAGCGTCTTCAAATCGGTGCCGTCCAGCGTGGCGGCCAGCACCTGCACGCCCTTGACGTCGACGGCCTGCTGCGCGAGCTCGTCGCCCTGGCCCGAGGCCAGCTTCGACTTCAGCGCGGCCAACCCCTTCTCGAGCAACTTGACCTGGTCCTGCACCTGGCCGATGCGCTGCGTCAGCTCCGCTGGCTGTGCCTTGAGCATCGAGGCGGCCATATTCAGGCGCGCGTCGAGGCCCTGCACGTAGCGCAGGGCGTTGTCGCCAGTGATCGCCTCGACGCGGCGGACGCCGGCGGCCACGCCGCCTTCCATCACGATCTTGAAGAAGCCGATGTCGCCGGTGCGGCTCACATGGGTGCCGCCGCAAAGCTCGCGCGAGAAGCCCAGGTCGAGCACGCGCACCTCGTCGCCGTACTTCTCGCCGAACAACGCCATCGCACCGTCCTTCACCGCGTCGTCATAGGACATGTTGCGCACGATGCCGGGCACGTTGGCAAGGATCGCGGCGTTGACGATCGCCTCGACACGGCAAATCTCGTCGTCGCTCATCGGCGCGTTGTGCGCGAAGTCGAAACGCGTCTTGTCGGCGTCGACCAGCGAACCCTTCTGTTGCACGTGGCTGCCTAGCACTTCGCGCAGCGCCTTGTGCATCAGGTGGGTGACTGAGTGGTTGCGCTCCGTGCGGGCGCGGCGCGCGGCGTCGATCTCGGCGCGCAGCGTGTCGCCCACCTTCAGCGTGCCCTGCTCGACCGTACCGTGATGGCCGATCACGTCGGCCTGCACCTTCAGCGTGTCCTCGACCGCGAAGCGCGTGGCCGCGTTGGCCAGCACGCCCTGGTCGCCGACCTGGCCGCCCGATTCGGCGTAGAACGGTGTGTGGTCGAGCACCACCACCGCCTGCTCGCTGGTCTTCGCTTCCTTGACGGACGAGCCGCCCACGTAAAGCGCGACGATCTTCGCGTCGTCGAAGGCGGTCTCCTCGTAGCCGTGGAAGGTGGTTTTGGCACCCGAGTATTCGAGGCACTGGGTGGCTTTGAACTTGCCGGCCGTGCGCGCCTGCTCGCGCTGGCGCGCCATGGCGTCGTCGAAGGCCGGTTTGGCGACCGTCATGCCGCGCTCGCGGCAGACGTCGGCCGTCAGGTCCAGAGGGAAGCCGTAGGTATCGTGCAGCTTGAAGGCCAGTTCGCCGTCGAGCTGCTTGCCGCCCTTGGCATCGAGCTCGGCCAGCGCCGTGTCGAGGATCGTCATGCCGTGCTCGATGGTCTCGAGGAAGCGCTCCTCTTCCTGGCGCAGCACGTCGGTCACACGGCCTTCGGCTTCCCTGAGCTCGAGATAGGCACCGCCCATCTCGGCCACCAGGTCGGCCCCCAGCTTGTGGAAGAAGGCACCCTTTCGGCCCAGCTTGTAACCGTGGCAGATCGCGCGGCGCACGATGCGGCGCAGCACGTAGCCGCGGCCCTCGTTGCCCGGGATCACGCCGTCGACGATCAGGAACGAGCAGGCGCGGATGTGATCGGCGATCACCTTCAGCGAGTTGTTCGTCAGGTCGGCCACGCCCGTTTCGCGCGCGGCAGCCTTGATCAGGTTTTGGAACAGGTCAATCTCGTAGTTACTGTGCACGTGCTGCAGCACCGCCGCAATCCGCTCCAGGCCCATGCCGGTGTCGATCGACGGCTTCGGCAGACGCGTCATGTTGCCTTGCGCGTCGCGGTTGAACTGCATGAACACGAGATTCCAGATCTCGATGTAGCGATCGCCGTCTTCCCCCGAGGATCCCGGCGGGCCACCCCAGACGTCCGGGCCGTGATCGTAGAAGATTTCCGAGCAGGGGCCGCAGGGGCCGGTGTCGCCCATCTGCCAGAAGTTGTCGGAAGCGTAGCGCGTACCCTTGTTGTCGCCGATGCGGATGATGCGCTCGGTCGGCACACTCACTTCCTTGGCCCAGATGTCGTAGGCCTCGTCATCGTCGTGATAGACGGTGACCCACAGCTTTTCATTGGGCAGGCCGTAGACGCTTGTCAGCAACTCCCAGCTGTAGTGGATCGCGTCCTGCTTGAAGTAGTCGCCGAACGAGAAGTTGCCCAGCATCTCGAAGAAAGTGTGGTGGCGCGCGGTGTAGCCGACGTGCTCGAGATCGTTGTGCTTGCCGCCCGCGCGCACGCTGCGCTGTGAGGTGGTCGCGCGCGAATACGGACGCGATTCGGTGCCAAGGAACACATCCTTGAACTGCACCATGCCCGAGTTGGTGAACAACAGCGTCGGGTCATTGCCGGGGACGAGGCTCGACGAACGGACGATCGTATGGCCCTTCGATTCGAAGAACTTGAGAAATTTCGCGCGGATTTCGGCGGCTTTCATAGCGTGCGGGAACGGTCCTGCCAGACTGGCTCTGTGGCTATATCGGCACCGTGTGCCGGGGGATCGGGCGGACGGCGGCTGGTTTTTGAACCGGTCCATTATACGAGATGAGATCGCGACTCGGGGGCGGCAGGCCCGCGCCGGCGGAGTAGGGTTTCCGCATGAAGGCCCTCGTCAGGCAAGGTGGAAAATGGACTCACACACATCGATGTCCCACGCGGCGAAGTTACGGATGTTCTTCAGACTGATTCTCTTCGGTCGCCGCTGTTGCTCCATGCGCGCCAGATTCAGCGTGAACTTGCGTCCGCACGCGAGATTTTGCGCTACAGCTTTGTTGCGTATCTGCTGGGCATCTTCGCCCCACGATACGTCGAACACCCAATCGAGTTGATTCTCGATCCCCAGTGTGCGCGCACCAGTCGCAACATTTCGACGGCCTTCATCGGCCTGAAACTAATGAGGCAGGTCTGCTGCGTGGTGGTCTGATCGCCGATCTGCCGCGTGCGCGCCATCATCGCGATCCGCTGGACACCCGGCCAGTGTTGTCCCATTTCCGAGAGTCATTGAACGTCCTCGCTCACCCGACACACGCGGGTTTTGATACGTCCGTGTCCTTTATCATGCGTGGCGCGCTCCCAGTACGGACGCCTCAGCCCGCCAGCGTGGGCTGGTTGTCTTTGACCCCCAGAACATAGTTCGCGTCGATCATCACGATCGCCCCCGGTATATCGAGGGCCTCCAGGGTACGTTTAGGCAATGCTGATCAAGTCCATCGTCCTCGTGGTCCAGCCGTTATAGATAGGTGAACATGACCCGAGCAAGGCAAACGAGAATGAAACAGCAAACGCTGGCGGTGGCGGCTGACGAGGGTGCAGG
>JAYFSB010000222.1:0-4311 GCA_040946865.1 Burkholderia sp. | reverse complement strand
CGTCACTGGCAGCAGCGTTGCCTCTGACGCCCTTTGCTCGGCACGATACCGGTGCCGCCAGGTGAACGCCAGATTCGTATTCAGACCATGCTCGCGGGCCAGTTTGGCGACTGAAACACCTGGCTCGCACGCGGTGATTGCTATGCGACGCCGGAAAAATGATGGACACCACTTTGGCGTCGATCTTTGCTGGCGTCTACGACGGCCATGCCGAGTCGCTTACCAAGGGACTGGTTCACCGATCGCTTGCAGTGATTCTCCTTCCGGTGTGCTGAAATTAGCGCTTACCTTTCACTTCCGAGCTGTTAAGCATGCTCGCGGCACACAACAAAAAGCGCGCGGCAAGCCGCGCGCTCTGTCGAAGCAGCGTGAGGTGGGCGCGAGAAGCGGCGGCCGCGCTAGGTGGCTCAGTCGCCGAATAGCTTCTGGCGCAGCTCGCGGCGCTCCTGGGCTTCCAGCGAGAGGGTGGCTGTCGGACGCGCGATCAGGCGCGGGATGCCGATCGGCTCGCCGGTTTCCTCGCACCAGCCGTAGTCGCCGGAATCGATGCGTGCGAGCGACTGCTGGACCTTTTTGAGCAGCTTGCGCTCGCGGTCGCGCGTGCGCAGCTCAAGCGCGTGTTCCTCTTCGATCGTCGCGCGATCGGCAGGATCCGGCACGATCATCGTTTCGCGCAGGTTCTCGGTCGTCTGGCCCGCATTGCGGAGGATTTCCGCCTGCAGCTGTTCGAGCCGATTTTTGAAAAACGCGAGCTGATCGTCATTCATGTAATCCTTCTCGCTCATCTTCAGGATTTCGGCTTCGGTCAAGAGTTTGTTCGTCATCTGCTTGCTTCTTCAATGTGCGGCAAATCGCGAGATATTGCTCGCACTTTGGGATTACCCGCAACGGCCTTTGTCATGGTTTACCAATCATTTGCCGTTGTCGGGGCCGAAAGCCTCCGGTACCGTTTGACTCGGTACCCCTGGTCCGGCCCGCTCGCGCCGAAGCGCGATCCGCGGTGTTTCCCGCGCTCGGCTCGAAGTCGGCTTGCGGGGGCGATGCCGGTGTTGTGCCCGACGAGTCATGCAAGAACCCGGCCTGTTACTGTCGCTACCCAGTGGGCACGTATTGTAACTGAATCGCTTCGCTGCTCCGCATCGGAGCGATTCCACCTCTAGGGCATCCGCATGAAGGTCCTTGTCAGGCAAGACGGAAAATGGACTGACGCACATCGATGTCCCACGCAGCGAGGTTACGGATGTTCTTCAGGCTGACTCTCTTCGATCGCCGCTGTTGCTCCATGCGCGCCAGGTTCAGCGTGATCTTGCGCACACCTGCGAGATTTTGGGCTGCGGCTTTGTTGCGTGTCTGCTTGGCATCTTCGCCTCACGATACGTCGAGCGCCCAATGGAGTTGATTTTCAATCTCTCAGTGTGCGCGCCATCATCGCGATCCGCTGGACACCCGGCCAGTGTTGGCCGATCTCCGAAAGCCATTGAACGTCCTCGTTCACCCGACACACGCGGGTTTCGATACGTCCGTGCCCTTTGTCATGCGTGGTACGCTCTCCCAGTACGGAGGCCTCAGGCCGCCAGCCTGAACTGAAGCAAACCATTCACGAAGGCTGCCCGCCAGCGCGGACTGGTTGTCCTTGACCACCAGAACATAGTCTGCGCCGGCCCCGCCACGATCATCTGGACGATCCCCGCGCTGCGTGCCCATCGCGTCGTCGATCGTCACGATCGACCCCGACAGGTCGAGTGCCTCTAGGGTCTGTTTATATCCTGTATTTTACGTAACGAGACAGGATGGTACGAACGTTACTGAGCGACGAAATATGGAACAAAGTCCAAGCTATCCTGCCGGGCAAGGAAGGCGACCGTGGGCCGAACGGCATCCAACCATCGCTGGTTCCTCGAAGCAGTGCTGTGGATTGCCCGAACCGGCAGTCCATGGCGCGATCTTCCCGCGGAATTCGGCCGATGGCATACGGGTATATATCCGTTTCTCGCGCTGGCGAAGCCAGGGTGTCTGGCCGCGGGTGGCGAATGCTTTGACAGGCGAGACGGAAATCGAGCACATCCTTATCGATCCGACGCTCGTGCGAGCGCACCAGCATTCGGCCGGGGCCTTAAAAAAAGCGGTCCGCAAGCGCGCGGACGTTCTCGAGGCGGACTGAGCACCAAACTGCATTTGGCGGTGAATTCGAAGGGTCGCCCGTTGCGACTGATCGTCACTGAAAGACAGGTCGTCGACATCTTGTGCGCGGCGCAACTGGTCGCGCATCTGCGCACCGGAGCGGTTATCGCAGACAAGGGCTACGATGCTGACCACTTCGTGCAACGAATTCGGTGCAACGAATTCGGGCCACTCGTGCAAAGGTCGTGATTCCCCCGCGTTCGAATCTCGCATGGAGAAAGGGACGCAGGCTGTTGGGTACCGCGGCGCGAGACGCCGGGCCATCGTTATGCATGATCACTGCAGGCCGGTGGTGACCTCGCTGCGCTTGCCGCTCGCGCGCGCACGAGACGTAGTAGTCGTAGCGGCCGTTCGAGCGCGCGTCGAACTGGTAGAGCGCATTCTCAACGAAGCTGCGCGTCCGTACCGGCACGAACTGGCGGTTCGGATAGACCACCGCGAGCTGCGCATCGGTATCGTCGCGATCCGGTAGCCGGCCAGCAGGCGCACCAGCCAGGCATCGTTGATGGTGTAGGCCGGCTGCAGCGTGACCAGGTGCGCGCAGTGGCTTGCGTCGCCGAAGCGCCAGACGAAGCCGTGTGAGTCGAGCGGCAGAGTAACCGCGACGAACGGGTTGAGCACGAACGCATGACTGACCATGGGCGGCGTAGTAGGACATGTCAAGCCCGTCAGATCGGGCCGTCGGCGATGGTCAGTTGTACGCGCCCCTTAGGATACTGGCGGCGGAAGCTCGTCGACCAGAGGCGTGAGCGGCTGTGGCAACTGTCGAGATAGCGGGTACTCGCCTCGAGTCAGCGACAGGTTGCGCGTGGCCTGCCCGAAATTCTGCAGTTCGGCGACGTGCAGACGAACACCATCATGGTTTGTATCTGGTTCATAGCTTGTCGGCCCGTTCGGATGACTTTGCTTATGTAATTGCCGTGTTGCGAGCATCCGTCAAACGTTGTCAGATCAGCTTCAGATTGGTATTATGTTAATACACACGTCGAAGAAAATTATCCAATAAAATCGGGAACCCAGTCAACCGATTAATGAGAAGATTTAGCCTGTATTTTTAACATGACGGTTTCAAGGTTGAAGTGCAACAGAAGCCCGTTGCGCCCGAAGAGCATCCCCCCAAAGCAATGATTTCATGATAATGCTGACGAACATCGAACGATTCGGGCATGAACAGTTCGGCCGGACATTGGAGTTATTGTCGAAAGTGGTGTATGGCGTGGGTATATGGAATGTTGAGAAGGCGGTGGCGGTTTAGCTGAAAATGTTGCGTGTCCGCAGCACAACCAGCGAACCCGGCGGGAGCCGAAACCGGCCACCTGCCCGAGCGCGAGATCGTCACGGTAGTTGGCCCGGTGAAGGTCAAAGTACCCAAGGGGCGGGACCGCTCGGGCTCGGGCATCCACCTCAATTCGGCGGTCGTACCGCCAGTCGGCGCGCGTATCGGCGGCGCTGCCGTGGCTGTACCTGCGCGGCATCTCGACGGGTAACATGAGTACGGCGCTGGGCATCATGCTCGGTGGCGAGGTCGCAGGCATGTCGCTAAACACGGTGAGCCGGCTCAAGTCGCAGTGGGTCAACGGCATTCACACCGGCGTGCGCAGTGACGATTCGGACGGCCAGTGCCTGCTGGTGATCATCGGCGTGACGCCGGAAGGCGAGAAAGAGTGTGTGGCGATTGGCGACGGCTACCGGGAATCAAAGGAGTCGTGGTGCGAGAGCTGCTGCTGGATCTGAAGAAGCGCGGCCTGCCGGCTATCCCGTTGCTCGCGTGTGGCGACGACGCATCAGCGCTGCTGGTTTCACAAGATAGGTAACGTACTCAACGCGCTGGTCGCATTCAATGACTTCGTCGATAGCGACTCGGCAAAGGTAAGTGACTCGGCATGGCCGTCGTAGACGCCAGTAAAGATCGACGCCAAAGTGGTGTCCATCATTTTCGAAGTGATGGACATCACTTTGTTAGGGCAATGCTGATCAAGTGTCCGCATTCGTGATGTTGTCAAACCTGCGTAGCGAATCGATCATGAACGAAGTTGTCCTGGTTTGTTGTCGATCGTCCTGGGTGCCATTCAGATGGTCGGCGGGCCCCAGGCCTGGTTCTCGCTCATTACGGACGCACCTGTGCCATCA
>JAYFSB010000221.1:0-4315 GCA_040946865.1 Burkholderia sp. | reverse complement strand
AGGCGGATGCCTACGCCGGCTTCGATCAACTGTACGCGAGCGGCGATGTTCATGAGGCAGCGTGCTGGGATCATGCCTGGCGCAAGGACTACGACATCCACGCGAGCACGCCAAGCTCGGACACCCAGACATTGCTCGCGATGATTGGCGAGCGCTACGGCATCGAAGCCGATATCCGGGGCAAGCCACCCGATGAGCGTCTGCGCGTACGACAGGAAAAGGCCAAGCCGCTGCTCGCCACATGCGAGGCAAAGATCAGGGGGAAGCTCGCGACGCTGTCGACCAAGTCCACGCTCGTCAAAGCAATCAATTACTCGTTGAACCACTGGGCAGCGCTCGTGTTCTCCTGCGAGGACGGTCGGGCCGAGATCAGCAACCCGCTTGCCGAGAACGCCCTACGCTGGGTCGCGCTCGGACGCAAGCATTATCTGTTCGTTGGCTCCGCCACCGGAGGCGAATGGGCTGCTGCAATGTACAGTCTGATCGGGACGTGCAAGCTCAACGGCATCAATCCGCGCGCCTATCTGGAATACGTCCTGACTCACATCGCTGATTACCTCATCACCCGCATCGACGAGCTGCTGCCCTGGAATGTCGCGGGCAAGCTGAAGTCGGCCGCCATTCCCTCGTCCGCTACCTGATTGCCGACTAGACCCAAATAAATCGTGTCCACGATCGCTGATCGTGAGCGCGATCTCACGTGATCCACACAAATTCCACATGCTCATCATCTTGCCTCACGCGCGTGCATGATGGGAGACCCGCCTTGCCGAGTCGCTTACAATCGTCGCGACACCCACGGAAGATGAATAGGCGGCTACCCAGAGGATTTTCTGCGAGCGCTCTGTCTGTGCTTTCACAACCAGTCCCTGGAATCCGAAACGCCTATCGGTGACGCCCGCCGCAAGCCAGATACGTGTACCGGTAGGCAAAGAGATCATGATCGCAGGCTCTGCAATACGGTTCGCAGCATATCGAGGTCGGCAACACCGTCGACCTTGACCACCGCTCGTCCGAGTCGGACTTCAATCATGCCAACGGGTACGGCCGGTTTCGCGATCTTCGGTTTGATTGGTGGCGCTGCGATGACCGCCGGCCTCATATCGCTCACGACCGTCACTGGCAGCAGCGTTGCCTCTGACGCCATTTGCTCGGCACAATACCGGTGCCGCCAGGTGAACGCCAGCTTCGCATTCAGACCATGCTCGCGGGCCAGTTTGGCGACTGAAACACCTGGCTCGCACGCGGCGATTGCTATGCGACGCCGGAACTCAGGACTATGGTTCGGGGGTCCTTTGCGACTACCCGGCTTCTCTGTGTCTAACAAAGTGGTGTCCATCACTTTGAAAATGATGGACACCACTTTGGCGTCGATCTTTGCTGGCGTCTACGACGGCCATGCCGAGTCGCTTACAGACCTTGCGACCCAGACGGTGAGGTCGCCGCACAGTGAATGGCACTGCAGTTGCGATCCTGCGCTCAACATCGCGCTGTCAAATCGTTACTTCCGATCGCTTGGATTTCCATCGATTGGCCAGGTCGGGTAACCGATCCGAACCGCCGTGTACGGACCCGTACGCACGGTGGTGTGGGAAGGGTCGGGCCGTGAGGCTCGACTCTATATTCAGGGTTCCAGCGGCAGCGCTGCGACGCCCTCGGCGTCGAGGCGCAAGTAGCCGCCGCGCGGCCTGCCGTGGTCGAGATCCCAGTCGGGCAGCACCCAGCGCGTGCCTTCGGGCTCGATGTGCCGCGCGGGCCGGTGGGTGTGACCGTGGATCATCGTGTCGGCGCTGCTGCGCTCGAACAGCTCAGCGATGCCGTCGCGCGTGACGTCGTAGCGCGACAGCATCGGCCGGTCGCGGCCCGCTTTGTTCTTGGCGCGCATGCGCTCGGCCAGGCCGTGCCGCCAGCGCAGCGAGCGTGCGAGGAACAGCCACTGCGCCAGGCGGTTGCGCGTGAAGCCGCGAAACCACTGGTAGCCGCGATCGGCCGTGCACTGCGCGTCGCCGTGCGCGAGCACGATGCGCCGGCCGAAAGCGAGCACCACAGACGGGTCCGGCACCAGCATCGTGCTGGCCGCCTTCATGAAGCGACGGCCGAGCAGGAAGTCGCGATTGCCGTGCATCACGTAGAGTGCGATGCCGCGCTCCGAGAAGCTATGCAGCAGCGCGGCGATGCGCTGCGCGAATGGGTCGTCGTCGAGGATATCGTCGCCGACCCAGTATTCGAACAGATCCCCGAGGATGAACACCGAGTCAGCGCTGTCAGCCGTGACGCGTACAAAATGCTCGAACGCGGCGACGGTGCGCGGGATCGCCTTGCTCAGGTGTAGGTCGGCGATGAAAAGAAATGGGCGTGCCGTATGCGCGAGACTATGCTCGCCCGGCACACACCCGGGGACGCTTCGTGGCGGCGTTTCATGCAGCATCGAAGTGCCTTCCTCGACGGCGTCAGACCACCACGGCCTTTTCGATGATCACGTCGTTGGCCGGCACGTCCTGGTAGTAGCCCTTGCTGTTGGTCTTGACCTTTTTGATCGTGTCGACCACGTCCTGGCCTTCGACCACCTTGCCGAACACGGCGTAGCCCCAGCCCTGCGGCGTCGGCGACGCGTGGTTCAGGAAGTCGTTGTCGTTGACGTTGATGAAGAACTGGGCGGTGGCCGAGTGTGGATCGTTGGTGCGTGCCATCGCGACCGTGTAGGTGTCGTTCTTCGGGCCGTTGTTGGCCTCGTTGTCGATTGGTGCCTCCGTCGGCTTCTGCTTCATGCCCGGCTCGAAACCGCCACCCTGGATCATGAAGCCGTTGATGACGCGGTGGAACACCGTGTTGTCGTAATGGCCGGCCTTCACGTAGTTCAGGAAATTCTCCACCGACTTCGGTGCCTTGGCGGCGTAGAGTTCGAGCTTGATCACGCCGTGGTTTGTATGCAGTTCAACCATGATGGTTCCTTCGTTGAGGTGGGTGAAATGACAACACGCGGCCCGGCCGTGACGACTCGGCCGCGTGAGGGGCGCTTGTCGCGCGCCGGGTTATTTGCCGACGACGCTCGCTGATTCGATCGTGATCGCCTTTTCGGGCACGTCGCGCATCAAGCCGCGCGAGGTGGTCGGGGTCGCCTCGATCTTTTTCACGACATCCATGCCCGAGACAACCTTGCCGAACACGGCGTAGCCGTTGCCGTCCGGGTTCGGGTAGTCGAGATTGGCATTATCGACGGTATTGATGAAGAACTGGGCGGTAGCCGAGCTCGGGTCGCTGGTGTGGGCCATCACGATGGTGCCCGTCAGGTTCTTCAGGCCGTTGCGGCTTTCCAGGGGAATCGGCGCACGCGTCGGCTTCTCGTCGAAGTTCGCCTTGTAGCCACCGCCCTGAATCATGAAGCCCGGGATCACGCGATGGAAGATCGTGCCGTTGTACTGGCTGGCCTTCACGTAGTCGAGGAAGTTCGTCACCGTCTTCGGTGCCTTTTCCGGATAGAGCTCGACACGGATGTCGCCCTGCGTGGTCTTGAGCTGTATGACGGGGTGCGCGGCGGCCGTTTGCGCATGGGTCGGCGCGGTCGCGATGAGAGCGGCGCTGCCGAGCGCCAACAACAGACATTTCATGACAATCCTCTGGTTGATAAAAAGTTCTCTTGAAATTTGAGTGGGTTACGGGACATGTGGGTTGATCTTCGAGAAGTTGAGCCTGCCGGCGATCAGAAACAGCACAGTGCGCATGGTCGTGAGGTTGGTGTATCTACGCGCCTTTCGCTTGGCGGCCTGGAAGAGTCCGTTGATGGCTTCCAGCAAGCCGTTGGTCTGACGTGTCTGGATCCAGGCGACGATGCCGTCGAATGACTCTGCGGATCATGCGGGCGACATCCTTCATCGGATCGACCTTTGAGCGCATGACGTTCGCGCACCACTGCTCGAGTATTTCGCTGACGACGTTGATCTGCTTGCGATCGAGACTCTCGCGAAGTTGCTCGCGATAGCGCCACGCGCGGGCGGTCCGCTTGGTCGTGACGTTCACGATGCCTCTGTTGAATTTCGAGTGGGTGGTAAATTGCCCGATTTGCACGTGAGCAACGGTAGTCGTGCATAGCAAGTTGTTCGAGACGGCCTTGGGTATCAGCGATCCGTGGTTCGTGAATGGCATCGACTTCGATGCAATTGCCAAGTGATTGACGATCAGATTTCGTTGCCGGCAGTCGCTTCCCGCATCCAGAGATCGCCGGCGGCCATCCCGTACATGACACCGTTGTCAAGCGCTGCCGGCACTTGAACTTCTTCCAGCACGACTGCTTTCTCGAAGTGCGCACGCCTCGCAT
>JAYFSB010000220.1:0-4316 GCA_040946865.1 Burkholderia sp. | reverse complement strand
ACGACCGACAACAAACCAGGACAACTTCGTTCATGATCGATTCGCTACGCAGGCTTGACGACATCGCGAATGCAGACGCTTGATCAGCATTGCCTTAATGCGATTGAAGAACCACTCGACCAGGTTGCGTGTACGGTAGAGCACACAGTTGTCGCGGCTTTTTGTCTGGCGATTCGAACGCGGGGGAATCACTACCTTTGCAGGAGTGGCCCGAATCCGTTGCACGAAGTGGTCAGCATCGTAGCCCGATAAACGCTCCGGTGCGTAGATGCTCGACCAGTTGCGCCGCGCACGAGATGTCGGCGACCTGTCCTTCAGTGACGATCAGTCGCAACGGGCGACCCTTCGAATCCACCGCCAAATGCAGTTTGGTCTCAGTCCGCCTCGGGAACGTTTGAGCGCTTGCGGCCCGCTTTTTTAAGGCCCCGGCCGAATGCTGGTGCGCTCGCACGATCCGTCGAATCGATAAGGATGCGCCCGATTTTCGTCTCGCCTGCCAAGGCATTCGCCACCCGCAGCCAGACGGCTTCGCCAGCGCGAGAAACCGATATATACCGTATGCCATTGGCCGAATTCCGCGAGAAGATCGCGCCATGGACTGCCGGTTCGGGCAATCCACCGCACCGCTTCGAGGAATCAGCGATTGTTGAATGCCGTTCGGCCACGGTCGTCTTCCTTGCCGGGCAGGATAACTTGGACTTTGTTCCATATTTCGTTGCTCAGTAACGTTCGTACCATACTGTCTCGTTACGCAAAAGACAGGATATAAACACATTTTTTCAAATGTAAACAGGTTTTAGCACGCGGCGATTGCTATGCGACGCCGGAACTCACGACTATGGTTTAGTCGTCTTTTACGACTACCCGGCTTTTCTGTGTCTACCAAAGTGGAGTCCATCACTTTAAAAATGATGGAACCACTTTGGCGTCGATCTTTGCTGGCGTCTACGACGGCCATGCCGAGTCGCTTACGCATGTTCGCGCCGCCGTAATGGACCAGCAGCGACTGCAGCACGGTCGGCATCGCCGCCAGCGCACCTCACAATAGTCGCTGCATGTTGAGCGCGGGTTGACGAGATCGCGCCACACGGTGGCGATCGCGGTCTCCAGGCTCGCGTGGCCGATGGTCAGCACCATCTTCGTCGAACAGGGCCATGCTTGCCGTCGTGAAGCACCAGGTCGCAAGCACCAGAACTGGCGTGTGCGCGAGGGCGGCCAGCATGTCACGTAGTGTCTGCGTCGTCTTCGACAACCAGAATTTAGGGAATTACTGCGCCGCAGCATGGCACATGCAGATCGGCTGATCGCGGCGCGGCCGCGGCCCGTAGATCGCAGATAAAAATCGGAAACGCTGACCGATGTGGCTCGTGCTCGGTAAGAATACCCCGAATCGCGGCAGTCAGATCGACATGATGAGGGCGGTAGGGCTGAGTGTACCGACCAAGCATCCGGCGAGTATAGAGGAGTCGCATACGGCACCCGACATTATCGATTTTTTCTATCCGAGCTCAGTAGGAAAATTGGTATTTTCAATTGATGTAGCGGCGGCGGATTCGGCTACGCTTGCGCTTATAAAAATTACACGCTGCGCGGTGACCGTGTAGGGAGTACGAAAGCACGCTGTTCTACCCGAGATCTATCATTCATGTCGAAAACATCCAGCGATGGCCGGCGGCTGGCCGGTTCGTCGCCGCGCATCCAGGCGCTGCTGTCGAAGATTGAGAAAGTGGCTGCGACCCGCGCCAGCGTCCTGATCGTCGGCGAGAGCGGTGCCGGCAAAGACATCGCCGCGCGGCTCGTGCACGATGCCAGCCCGCGCGCGGGCTGCGCGTTCGTGGCCGTCAACTGCGGCGCGATCCCGGTCGATATCGCCGAATCCCAGTTGTTCGGCCATGAGAAAGGTAGCTTCACCGGCGCGGTCGCCCAGCACACCGGCTTTTTCGAGGCCGCGCGCGGCGGCACCATCTTCCTCGACGAGATCGCCGAGATGCCGAGCGAGATGCAGGTCAAGCTGCTGCGCGCGCTCGAGTCGAACACCATCATGCGGGTCGGCGGCACCGAGACCATCTCGCTCGACGTGCGCATCATCGCGGCGACCCACCACAATCCGGTTGACGCGATCCGCGACGGGCGTCTGCGCGAGGACTTTTTCTACCGGCTCGCAGCGTTCGCGCTGCACGTGCCCGCCCTGCGCCACCGCGACGGCGACAGCGAGGAGATCGCGTGCGAGCTGGTGGTCGCGCTCAATACGCAGCACGACAGCGACAAGCAGCTCTCGGCGCAGGCGCTGAAGACGCTACGCGCCTATCCCTGGCCCGGCAACGTGCGCGAGTTGCGCAACACCATCGAGCGCGCCTTCATCCTCGCCGATCACGAGATCGAGCTCGACCTGCCGCGCCAACTGCCGCCGCGCGACAATGTGCGCGACAACGTGATGTCGCTGCCGCTGGGCGCGACGCTTGCCCATGCGCAGCAGCGCCTCATCGTAGCTTCGCTGCGCCACTTCGAGGGCGACAAGCCGCGCACCGCGAAGGCGCTCGGCATCAGCCTGAAGACACTCTACAACCGGCTCGCACTGATGCGCGACCACGGCCTGCAGAACGAGCTCGATGACAGCGCGCGGCGCTGAGGGGCGATGCCTGGCGCTGCCCCGTGCCGCGGTCGAGCCGCCCGCGCGCCGGACGAGGTGCGCGGCCGGATCGATCGGGCAAGACCGGCTGGGCGGTTGGCTGCGAGGCGGCATCGGCGCGTGGCAGCGGCCTTGGCAATGCATCGCGCGGCCACCCGTACCTGGTTGTCGACGTCGCGCACTCAGATGCAACTGACAGCCAGGTCCTCGATCTCATGCCTCATCCAGCGCTCCGGCACGCCGCCCTCGAGCCGCACGCAAGCCCCCCCGCGCCGACACGCTGACTTCGAGGTCGAACGCGGCGTAGGCCAGCCCGCTCGCAGACATCCTCACGAATGCGCGAAGCGCGGATCGTAGCGTGCATGGGACGGCGCGCCATGGCCCGCGTAGCCCGTCTCCCCGCCATCTGTGTGGCGAGGATCGGTGCCCGGGGTGCCGGGATTCGCCGCGCCCCCGGGCTCGGGCTCTATCCCGGCCTGACGCCTCGCGCTGCCCGGCACGCCAGCGTCGCTCGTCGAACCCGGGTGCCGGGCAACTGGTCGCGGGCGTCGTGAAAGTCGATATCGCGTTAGTCGTCGGGCAGCAGCAGGTCGTCACATAGTGCGGCAGGTCTTGTTCGTCGCTGCTCCAGTACGTGCCGTGCGTTCGTTGCGCTCCTGCCAGTTCGCAGGCTCGCGTGCTTGTCGCAAGCGATTCGGAGGGCGTCCTTGCATCGCTTTCTCCTCGATCGATGGGGTACCGGCTGGATTCCGAAGCGGCTGGATTCGCCGTTTACTTCAATCGTATTGAAAGATTTACCGGATCAGCGGCGGCGAAATCTCGCCCCGCCGGCCGGCGAGGTCTCGTTGGGCGTCTGCTCATCATCGTTATCGACCAGACGATCGGTTCAATCTGGCTCGATATCCTCGTTGTCGATGAGGCCGGCGTCGCCGTCGGCCGAGGCGCGCTCGATGCCGGACGCCTCGCCGCGTTCGAGTGCATGCGCGTCGAGCTCGCTGTCGATGTCGAACGGGCACCTCTTCGCGCCGCGCGTATCGCTGCCGCTGTCGGATGAATCGTTCGGCCCGAGCGTATCGCGCTCTCTCGACCTACCGTCGCCCTTGCGATCGGCCGGTAGCAGAGTTTGTGCTCAAGCCGCCCGTCGCGTCGGAGGTGGTGCCCGGTTCCGCGCCACGCCACACTGGTCGTGTCGCATCGCATAAGACCTCCAGTGTTGGGTGGATCCTGAAGCGCAGCAAGCCGCGTGCCGCCTGCGCCTGCCCGGAGTCGCACATGGTTTGCTGATCCGTGCGAGCACGCCGCCGGATCTCCCGGTAATTCGCGCCGGCGCGGCGCATCGGGCACCGCGTCGCCGCTCAAGCATGGAGAAACGCTCTGTGACTCAAGTGGACCTGCTTCGTTACCTGGTGACGAGCTAGGGTCTGTTTAGGCAATGCTGATCAAGTTCACCGTCCCCGTGGTCCAGCCGTTATAGATAGGTGAATATGATCCGAGCAAGGCAAACGAGAATGAAACAGCAAACGCTGGTGGTGGCGGCTGACGAAGATGCAGGCTTCGAGACGAAGCGCAAACGTACGCGGCGCGATGCGTTGCTGGACGCGATGGAGTGAATCGTGCCGTGGGCGGCATTGTGTGCGCTGATCGAGCCGTACTACCCGAAACGTGGCAACGGACGCCCGCCGATTGG
>JAYFSB010000219.1:0-4328 GCA_040946865.1 Burkholderia sp. | reverse complement strand
ATGCCGCCCACGGCACGATCCGTTCCATCGCGTCCAGCAACGCATCGCGCCGCGTACGTTTGCGCTTCGTCTCGAAGACTGCACCTTCGTCAGCCACCACCGCCAGCGTTGGCTGTTTCATTTTCGTTTGCCTTGCTCGGGTCATATCCACCTATCTATAACGGCTAGACCACGGGGACGGCGGACTTGATCAGCATTGCCTTAACTCTCATTGACCCATCTCCAAATGGTGTGCGGCCGGCTCGAATGGTCGTCCGCTGTTGTTGCCCGCCGTGTTATCCCGTTGAGCCAAAACACGATAGTCTAATTCTCGTCCATGACAAAAAGGCGTTGATATTCTTTCAACGCGAAGCGGTCGGTCATGCCGGCGATGTAATGCGCGACGAGCCGCGGCTGCGCGGCCGCATCGTCGCTCTGGTAGGCCGGCGGCAGCAGGCGCGGATCCTCGGTGAAAGCCTGGTAGAGCCACTTGACGACGCGCTGCGCCTTGTTGGCCATGCGTATCACCTTGTAGTGGCGGTAGAGATTACGGAACAAGAAGCGCTTGAGCTCGGCCGCCTCTTCAGCGATCACGGCGCTGTGCGCGACCAGCTGCGGGCAGCGCCGCACGTCGTCGAGCGAGGCCGGCGCGTGCTCGGCCAGGTTGCGCGTGGTCGCGTCGATCAGGTCGACAATCAGCGTATTGATGATGCGGCGCACCGTCTCGTGCACCAGCCGCCGGCCCTCGAGCGAGGGGAAATCGGCCAGCGCGGCATCGTGGTGGCGGTGCCAGAGCGCCACGCCCGCCAGTTGCTCGATCGAGATCAGGCCCGAACGCAAGCCGTCGTCGACGTCGTGGTTGTTGTAGGCGATCTCGTCGGCGATGTTGGTGATCTGTGCCTCCAGCGAGGGCCGCCTGCCGGCGAGGAAGCGCTCGCCGAGTTTGCCGAGCCGTCGCGCGTTCTCCCTTGAGCAATGCTTGAGAATGCCCTCGCGCGTCTCGAAGCAGAGATTCAGGCCGTCGAAGGCACCGTAATGCTCCTCCAGCTCGTCAACCACCGCGAGACTCTGCAGGTTGTGCTCGAAACCGCCGTGCTCGCGCATGCACTCGTTCAGGGCATTCTGCCCGGCATGGCCGAAGGGCGTGTGGCCGAGGTCGTGCGCCAGCGAGATCGCTTCCACCAGGTCCTCGTTCAGGCGCAGGTTGCGCGCCACCGAGCGTGCGATCTGCGCGACCTCGAGGCTGTGGGTCAGGCGCGTGCGGAACAAGTCGCCCTCGTGGTTCACGAACACCTGCGTCTTATATTCGAGGCGGCGGAAGGCCGTCGAATGAACGATACGGTCGCGATCGCGCTGGAACTCGGTACGCGCCGCGGGTGCCGTTTCGGGATGGCGGCGGCCGAGGGTGCCAGAGGAATGGGCCGCGTAGGGAGCGAGACGCGCTTCGAGCGCGGCGATAGTGGGTGCTGCTACGGGACCAGCCGAGCCGCTGGAGCGGCCTGGACGGAAAGCGTCTGTGGGGTGTTGCAACTCGCGTGGTGTTTCGCTCACTGTCTCCCTCCACTGCAGAAGCGCCGGCCGATCCGGCACCTCCATACAGGCTCGATGCGGGAACCCTGCGGGCCCCGCAGGGATGCGGCGAATGCTAAGGTCTGTTTACATTTGAAAAAATGTGCTTACATTTTGTTTTTTGCGCAACGAGACAGGATGGTACGAACGTTACTGAACGACGAAGTATGGAACAAAGTTCAAGCTATCCTGCCGGGCAAGGAAGGCGACTGTGGCCGAACGGCATCCAACAATCGCTGGTTCCTCGAAGCGGTACGGTGAATTGCCCGAACCGGCAGTCCATGGCGCGATCTTCCCGCGGAATTCGGCCGGGGCCTTAAAAAAGCGAGCCGCAAGCGCTCGGACGTTCCCGAGGCGGACTGAGACCAAACTGCATTTGGCGGTGGATTCGAAGGGTCGCCCGTTGCGACTGATCGTCACTGAAGGACAGGTCGCCGACATCTCGTGCGCGGCGCAACTGGTCGAACATCTGCGCACCGGAGCGGTTATCGCAGACAAGGGCTACGATGCTGACCACTTCGTGCAATGAATTCGGGCCACTTGTGCAAAGGTCGTGCTTCCCTCGCATCCGAATCGCAAGACAAAATACCGCTACAACCGTGTGCTCCACCGTACACGTAACCTAGTCGAACGATTCTTCAATCGCATTAAGCATGTTCGCCGCGTCTCCACTCGATATGACAAGCTTGCCGAGAGCTATCTCGTGTTCGCATTGCTTGCCTGCGCGTTTGGGTCAGTCCTAAATGTGAACACTGCCTAGCCGATGGCGGTCACAAGCGTGGCTTCCACGATGTCGTCGGGTGCCGCGGTGATGGCCGCCGTGCCGAGCCCATCGAGCACGATGAACTTGATCGCACCGGCCTCGGCCTTCTTGTCGACCTGCATCAGCTCGACATAGCGGGCAGTACCCAGGTCGGGCGCGCGCACCGGCAGGTGGGCGGCCGCGATCACGCGGTCTAGGCGCCGGCGGGCGGCATCATCGAGCCGGCCTAGGCGCACCGAGAGGTCGGCCGCCATCACCATCCCGCAGCCGACGGCCTCGCCGTGCAGCCACTCGCCGTAGCCAAGACCGACCTCGATCGCATGGCCGAAGGTATGGCCGAAATTGAGGATCGCGCGCAGCTCGCCCTCGCGTTCGTCGGCGGCCACCACGCTGGCCTTGATCTCGCACGAGCGCTTGATCGCCTCAGTCAGCGCGGCCGGCTCGCGGCGGTTGAGTGCCTCGATATCGGCCTCGATCCAGTCGAAGAAGGCGGCATCGGCGATCGCGCTGGTTTTGATCACCTCGGCGAGGCCGGCCGCCAGTTCGCGCTCCGGCAGCGTGCGCAGCGCGCCGATATCGGCGATTACGGCCTGCGGCTGGTAGAACGCGCCGATCATGTTCTTGCCGAGCGGATGGTTGATGCCGGTCTTGCCGCCAACCGAGGAATCGACCTGCGAGAGCAGCGCGGTAGGCACCTGGATGAATGGCACGCCGCGCATGTAGCAGGCCGCCGCGAAGCCGGTCATGTCGCCGACCACACCGCCGCCTAGCGCGATCAGGGTGGTCTTGCGGTCGGCGCGCGAGCTGAGCAACCCGTCGAAGATCAGGTTCAGCGTTTCCCAGTGCTTGTAGGACTCGCCGTCAGGCAGCACAACCGTGTTGACCTGCTTGCCGAGCGGCGCGAGCGCGGCGCGCAGCACCTCGCCATAGAGCGGCTCGACGGTGGTATTGGTCACGATGGTGACGGACGTGCCCTTGATATTCGGGGCAAACAGCTCGGTGCGGCCGATCAAGCCATCGCCGATATGGATCGGGTAGGCGCGATCGCCCAGGTCGACATTGACGGTAATCATGCTTGTAGCGGCTTGGCGACGATGCCGGTCAGCTCGAGCTGCATCAGCACCATGTTGACGAGCCCGTTGACGGACGGACGGCCAGTTTCGATCACGCAATGCGCGCATTCGCGATAGAGCGGATCGCGCGCCTCGTAAAGCGCCTCGAGCCGAGCCTTGGGATCTTCCGTCTGCAGCAGCGGGCGGTTCTTGTCCTTGCGGCTACGCAGCCAGAGAGCGTGAGGATTGGCGCGCAGATAGACGACGATACCACGTGATCGCAATGCATCACGATTTTCGAGACGGATCACCGCGCCGCCGCCGGTGGCCAGCACGACATTGCCACGCTGCGTCAGTTCGTCGATCATCTTTTCCTCGCGGTCGCGAAACCCCGCCTCGCCCTCGAGCTCGAAGATGACCGGGATACGCGTGCCGGTACGAGCCTCGATCTCGAGGTCGGAATCGAAGAACGGCCTGTCGAGACGGCGCGCGATCGCACGACCTACGGTGGTTTTACCTGCTCCCATGAGTCCGACGAAAAATATGCTTGTGTGTGGGTCCCGTGCTTGCAACGGCTTCCTCTGCTTCAACAATCTTGCTGGTGTGTGCCGCAGCTTATGACAAAGCGCCGGCCTTGTCGAGCACGTGCGGCGTGATGTAGATCACCAGTTCGCTAGGCAGTGTTCACATTTACGACTGACCCAATTAAGATCTGTTTACATTTAAAAAAATATGTTTATATCCTGTCTTTTACGTAACGAGACAGGATGGTACGAACGTTACTGAGCGACGAAATATAGAACAAAGTCTAAGCTATCCTGCTGGGCCAGGAAGGCGACCGTGGCCGAGAATGGCATCCAACAATCGCTGATGCCTCGAAGCGGTGCTGTGGATTGCCCGAACTGGCAGTCCATGGCGCGATCTTCCCGCGGAATTCGGTCGATGGCATACGGTATATATCCGTT
>JAYFSB010000218.1:0-4337 GCA_040946865.1 Burkholderia sp. | reverse complement strand
ACAAACCAGGACAACTTCGTTCATGATCGATTCGCTACGCAGGCTTGACAACATCGCGAATGCAGACACTTGATCAGTATTGCCTAAACAGACCCTAACAACGCGCAACTCAGCATCGACACGACGGCTCGGTTTCTTGATAGGCTTCATCCTGGCGGTTCTCCTATTCGGGAAGTTGGTACTGAAAACACGATTCTTTCGGATTCCTGCGGGAGCCGCCGCCTTCAACTAAATTTGGGACACCGCCTTGTGGATTGTCGCCTTCACGTTGGCCGGGATGCTGTTCGTGATCCCGACCGCTGGCAAGGCGCCGATCGTGCAGGCGATGCTCGCGCTCGGCGTGGGCGTCGGCCCCGCCGCGGCGATGCTGATGGTGCTGCCGCCCGTCAGCGTTCCCTCGCTGGCGATGCTGTGGCGCTCGATGCTGTGGCGCTCGGTTTCTGAGCGGCCGGCAGGTAGCGATGGCAGCATGCCACCATCGTGCCAACAAGCATAAACACGAAGATTCAACCGTCGTCGCGAGGTCGCGGCTGCATTCCACGAAGCAATCAGGATTACGCATGAAGCAACAGAAGATTCACCCGAAACTCGAACAGGCATTGACGCGGGGCGACCTCGAGATTCGCCAGACCAATTCCGCGCGCGCGACGGCCGTGTTGAACGCGCTTGGCAAGATGATTATCGAGGCTTCCTCGACGATCGGCGTCGAGGTCAGCATCGATATCCCTCAGGGCAAGCGCATCTATGATCCGGCCAACGGCCTGTGGCCGCAACGGATGCGTGTTTCGTTTGACGGCCCCGTCGAGGAGGCAGACGAGGAGGAGCTGCGCTCGGTCTACCTGATGGCCGACGATCTGGATACCATGTTCCGCGTCGAATGGCATCGGGCCGACGGCAAGCTCGGTCGTCACGAAGGCGGTCCGATCGCCACCGTGGCGTTCCTGACCGACGTCGAGATGCCCTGGGGCGACGACGACACCTGAGCGCAGGCCCCCGGTACCGGTGGTAACCGCGGCGTTCAGCGCATAGATGGCCAGCACACCCGCATGCAGGGCGATGTTCTCGGTGGGCCGGCCCAGCATCGCGAGGCGAATCAGGTTGACGGCATTGGCCAGCGGCAGCACGTGCGTGGCATGCCGGGCCAGCGCCGGCAGCTGCGAGGCCGGGAAGAACATGCTCGCGAGCGCGATCACGGGCAGCGAGGTACATCATGCGAGCTGGAGATGCTATGGATTGGGATGCTTATGTCGAGGCGGCCAATCTTGCAGACTGTGGCGGCTCCGGTTTTTCTAGACACAGATTTGGGGTAAAACGTGTCATTCAAACTGGAGTCTGAGATGTTAAAGAAAGTGCCTTTGTTGAATTTCGAGTGGGTGGTAGATTGCCAGATTTGCACGTGAGCGACGGTAGTTATGCATAGCAAGTTATTCGAGACGGCTTTGGGTATCAGCGATCCGTGGTTCGTGAACGGCATCGATTTCGACGCGTCTGCGAAACGGTTGACAGTCAACATCGATTTCGTTGCCGGCAGTCGCTTCCCGCATTCAGAAATCGCCGGCGGCCATCCCGTGCACGACACCGTTGTCAAGCGCTGCTGGCACTTGAACTTCTTCCAGTACGACTGCTTTCTCGAAGTGCGTACGCCTCGCATCAAGCTGTCTGACGGCCGCGTGGCACTCGTCGGAGCCCGAGTGGGCCGGCAAAGCTCAAGGGCTTCACGCTGCTGTTCGAGGCAATGGTGCTGATACTCGCCCAGCAGATGTCGTTCACAGCAGTCGCCCCCGTACCGTCGGCGAGTCCTGGGCATCGGGCGCACGCCATTTGCAAACGCCATGTCGAACTCGCGTTCGAACGCAAAGTCGTGTTCATGACCGAAGGCAAGGATGCTGCGACGATCAAAGCGTTCGTCGCGAGCCTGCGCAAGCATGGGGGAGAGCCCGAGCAGATCACGTCGATCAGCATTGACATGTCGCCCGCGTTCATCAAAGGCGTCGAGACGAACCTGCCGAATGCTCGGCATCACCTTCGACAAGTTCCACAAAGCCGTGGACCCAATGCGGCGAATCGAGCAGCGAACCGATCCGGAACTCAATGGATTGCGATGGCCGCTGCTGCAGGATCGCGACCGACTGACCGCCGCGCAACGCGCCGATCTCAATGCCCTGATCGTGAAAACGTTACGACCAAGCGAACCGCCCGCGCGTGGCGCTATCGCGAGCAACTTCGGGAGATTCTCGATCGCAAGCAGATCAACGTCGTCAGCGACATGCTCGAGTAAATGATGCACGAACGTCATGCGCTCGAAGGTCGATCCGATGAAGGACGTCGCCCGCATGATCCGCAGTCATGTCGACGGCATCATCGCCTGGACCCATACGCGTCAGACCAACGGCTTCCTGGAAACCATCAACGGACTCTTCCGGGCCGCCAAGCGAAAGGCGCGCGGATCCACCAACCTCACGACTATACGCACCGTGCTGTTTCTGATCGCCGGCAAGCTCAACTTCTCGAAGATCAATCCGCATGCCTCGTAACTCACTCATTTTTTTCAAGAGAGCCTGTATAACGAGGTGGATCGAGGTCGGGCTGGTGCTGAGCTTCTTCGTGGTCAAGTACGATGCCTGGTACGTGGCGGTGATCACGCTCGGCGCGCTGGCCCTCCCTGCGTAGGGTTCACCATCAAGGTCACCGAGTGGCGCACGCATTCCCGGCGCACCATGAACGAGCTTGATTCGCTGATCAACTACGAGACGGTCAAGTACTTCGGCAACGAGAACTGGGAGGCTTGCCGCTACGACGAGAACCTGCAGAGCTACCGCCGGGTCGCGATTCGCTCGCTGTCGCTGCTCAATTTTGGATAGCAGACCATAATCGGCGTAGGCCTGGCGCTGATCAACACCTGCATGCTGCAGCTCTACATCTCGCTGAACTTCCTCGGCATCGTCTATCGCGAGCTCAAGCAGAGCCTGACCGACATGGACCGCACGTTTATGCTGCTGTCGGTGCCGCAGGAGGTGGCCGATGTGCCCGGCGCGCAGGGTACACTTCGAGCGCGTGAACTTCTCCTACGAGCTTGCGCGGCAGATCCTGCACGACGTCAGCTTCACGATCGAGGTCGGCACTACCACGGTGGTGGTCGACTACAGCGGCTCGGGCAAGTCGACGCTCTCGCGCCTGCTGTTCCGTTTCTACGACCTCGACTGCGCATCGGCGGCGTCGTGATCCTGATCGACGGCCAGGATCTGCGCGATGTCAGTTAGGATTCGCTGCGCGCGGCGATCGGCATCGTGCCGCAGGGACACCATGCTGTTCCCCGACTCGATCCACTACAACATCGCCTACGGCCGGCCCAGTGCCACGCGCGAGGAAGTGATCGCGGCCCATATCCACGCCTTGCCTTCGTTGCGTCGGTCGCTCGAGAGCCTGCCGGTGGATTACGATACCATCGTCAGCGAGCTCGGGCTCAAGCTGTCGGGTGGCGAGAAGCAGCGTGTCGCGATCGCGCGGACCGTTCTGAAGAATCCCCCGATCCTGATGTTCGACGAGGCCACCTCGGCGCTCGATTCGCGCTCGGAGCACGCGATCCAGCAGGAGCTGGAGCAGATCGCCCGGCATCGCACCACGCTGGTGATCTCGCATCGCCTGTCGACAGTCGTGCATGCGCCGCAGATCATCGTGATGGAGTGCGGCCGCGCCGTCGAGCGCGAGCCGGGCGGGTCTCGCGCACGGCCGTCTCCAGCGCCTCGCCCTCGGGCGCGTAGCACAGCTGCACACCCCAGCGCGTGCCGTCGCCGAGCCAGGCGTGGTTGATCACGATGCGGGCGAAGTCGGCCACCGCCAGCCTTTCGATCTGCCAGACGATCAGCGGCTTGCCGTCCCGGTAGTGGATGCGCGGGAACAGCCCGAGCACCTTGATGTGGCGCTGCAGGCCGGTCCATTCGAGCTGTCGGTAGAACTCGTTGACCGGCAGACCGGCCTTCTGGGCCTGCTCCCAGTAATAGACGAAGCAGTCAAGCTCGAACTCCTCGTCCCAGCTGATGAAGGCGTCCCGCAGCAGCGAGACGACGTCGTAGGCGAGTGGCCTCAAGACCTCATCTTGGAAGTCCAGCATGCTGGGATTCGGCTGGCAGATCATCAGGTTACGCTGCATGAAGTCACGCAACATATAGCCATGCGGCTGCGACAGTGAGTTCGCCACCAGCAGGGCGAAGGTTCGGTCGAGCACGCTGCACTAGGCAGTGTTCACATTTACGACTGACTCAAACGCGCAGGCAAGCGATGCAAACACGAGATAGCTCTCGGCAAGCTTGTCATATCGAGTGGAGACGCGGCGAAAA
>JAYFSB010000217.1:0-4339 GCA_040946865.1 Burkholderia sp. | reverse complement strand
TCGAAGCCTGCACCTTCGTCAGCCGCCACCGCCAGCGTTTGCTGTTTCATTCTCGTTTGCCTTGCTCGGGTCATATCTACCTATCTATAACGGCTGGACCACGGGGACGGTGAACTTGATCAGCATTGCCTAAACAAATCCTAAAGCGGATCAGCAGCTACGTCGAGCACCGTGCCGCCGGCAGCCCAGCAGGTGCGACCACAGCCGGCCATCCAGCGCGTGTGTGTCGCGCTCACGCTGCTCGCGCCGTTTAGTTGTACGACAGGCCCATCGCGTCGCGCACGTCGCGCATGGTCTCGACCGCGTGCTTGCGTGCCTTGTCGCAACCGTCGGCGACGATCGCGCGCAGCAGCGACGGTGCGTCAATGTACGTCTGCGCGCGCTCGAGCATCGGCTGCTGTTCGCGCAGGATGTCCTCGACCACCGGCTGCTTGCAGTCCAGGCAGCCGATGCCGGCCGACTTGCAGCCCTTCTGCACCCACTCGCGCGTGGGTTCGTCGGAATAGACCAGGTGGAACTGCCAGACCGGGCACTTTTCCGGGTCGCCCGGATCGGTGCGGCGCACGCGAGCCGGATCGGTCGGCATAGCGCGGATCTTCTTGGTGATGGTCTCGGCATCTTCACGCAGGCCGATGGTATTGCCGTAGGACTTCGACATCTTGCCGCCGTCCAGGCCCGGCATGCGCGAGGCTTTGGTCAGGAGCGCCTGCGGCTCGACCAGGATGATCTTGTGCGCGCCTTCCAGATAGCCGAACAGCCGCTCGCGATCGCTCATCGACAGGCTCTGCGATTCCTGCAACATCGCGCGCGCCTGCTCGAGCGCCTCGTCGTTGCCTTCCTGCTGGTAGGCGTTGTGCAGTTCGCGATAGAGCTTGGCGCGCTTGTCGCCAAGCTTCTTGGCCGCCTCCAGCGCCTTCTCCTCGAAATCGACCTCGTGGCCGTAGAGGTAGTTGAAGCGGCGCGAGATCGCGCGCGTTATCTCGACGTGGGGTGCCTGGTCCTCGCCGACCGGCACCAGCGAGCCGCGGTACAGCAGGATGTCGGCGGCCATCAGCACCGGGTAGCCGAGGAAGCCGTAAGTCGAGAGATCCTTGTCCTTGAGCTTCTCAATCTGCTCTTTGTAGGTTGGTACGCGTTCGAGCCAGCCTAGCGGCGTGCTCATGCCCAGCAGTAACGCCAGCTCGGCGTGCTCCGGCACTTTGCTCTGGATGAACAGCGTGGCCTGGGCTGGATCAATGCCGGCCGAGATCCAGTCGATCAGCACTTCCCAGACGTTTTTCTCGATCACCTCGGGCGTTTCGTAATGCGTGGTCAGCGCATGCCAGTCGACCACGCAGAAGAAGCACGGGTATTCGGATTGCAGTTTCGCCCAGTTTTTCAGCACGCCATAGTAATGGCCGAGGTGGAGGGGCCCGGTTGGACGCATGCCGGAAAAGATATGATCTGGGAACATGATTATGTTTTAAAAAAGCGATGAAAATAGGGTCAGTATGGCCGTCACGATGCTGTAGCCGATGCCGACACCCGGCCGCAGCCAGAATTTCGTCAGCAGGCCCGTCATGATCAGCAGCAGGACGATGATGAAACCATAGGGCTCGATCTTCGACAGCGCGATCGACTGCTTGGGCGGCAGCAGCGCCGTTAGCACGCGCCCACCGTCGAGCGGCGGCAAGGGAAACAGGTTCAGCACGCCGAGCACTAGGTTCACGCCGACGCCGGCCGACGCCATGCGCGTGAAGAAGGGCTCGTCGACCGAGGCGGCCGCTAGACCGACTGACACGAAGCCCCAGACCAAAGCTTGCACGAAGTTGCAGGCCGGCCCCGCCGCCGACACCCACAGGCTGCCCCAGCGCGGATTGCGCAGGTTACGGAACGCGACCGGCACTGGCTTGGCATAACCGAACAGGAAGGCACCGCTGGTCAGGAAGTACAGCACCAGTGGCATCACAATGGTGCCGACCGGATCGATGTGGCGCATCGGGTTGAACGACACACGGCCGAGCGCGTAGGCGGTGTTGTCGCCGAGCAAGCGCGCGGCGTAACCGTGCGCGGCCTCATGTAGCGTGATCGCGAAGATTACCGGCAGGGCGTGGACGACGATGGTCTGAATCAGATTATCCATGGTGCAATATTGTAACAAGTGGAAAATGGCCGACGAGCAAACCGGCGGCCGGCGCGCACCAGCACCGGCGCGGCGCCGGTCAAGTCGACGATAATCGAGAGCTCGCGCGGGCAGGTGCCGTCGTCGATTATCAGATCCACCTGCTTTTCCAGGCGTTCGCGGATTTCCTCGAGATCGTTGAGCGGATCGCTGTCGGGCAGCAGGATCAGGGGGTGGCGCCGAGCAGCAGCTGGCCGAGCATCTCCAGCACCGCCAGCGTGATCGGATGATCCGGCACGCGCAGCCCGATGGTCTTGCGCGAGGGATGCGAGAGCTGGGCGAGGCACCTCCTTGGTGGCCTGCAGCACGAGAACACGTAGGGCCCCCGGTGTGACCGACTGGATCAGCCGATACTGATGGTTGTCGACCATCGCAAAATTGGCCAGTTCAGACAGATCGCGCACCAGCAAAGCCAGCAGTTGCTTGTCGTCGAGATAGCAGGCCAGCGCATAGCTGGAGTCAGTCGGCATAGCGATCACGCCGCCCTGGCGCACCAGCCTCGGCTGCGGATTTTCCGGGTGAATTCTGAAGTACTGGGACATGGGATCAGTGGGGGGCGCCCGCGCGTGCATGGCGCGCCGGAGCTGAAGTCATGCGTCGGGTGGGCCGTGGGTCAGAGCCAGCGTTCCCAGATCGGTTTCAGGTCCGACGGCAGCGGCGGCAGACTGCCGAGCGTGACGACGCTCTCGCCCGGCGCATGGAAGTCAGAACCGCGCGACGCCTCGAAGCCGTAGTGCCGGGCGACGTCCGCGTACTCCCGATACTGGTCGGGCGTGTGGCTGCCCGTGACGATCTCGATCGCGCGGCCGCCGAGATCGATGAACTCGCCGAACAGTGCGTCGAACTCAACCGGCGTGTAGGCGTAGCGGCCCGGATGCGCGATTACGGCTTCGCCGCCGGCCTGCTGGATCCAGCCGACCGCGTCATCCAGCTTTGCCCAACGATGTGGCACGCAGCCGGGCTTGCCGTCGCCGAGATAGCGCGCGAACACCTCGGAGGTGCTGGCCGCATGGCCAGCCTCGACGAAATAGCGCGCGAAATGCGTGCGGGAAATGAGGTCCGGGTTTGATACGTAGCGCAGCGCCCCTTCGTAGGTGCCGGGGATACCAATCTCGGCGAGCCGCTCGCCCATCTCGAGCGCGCGTGCGGCGCGGCCGTTGCGGGTGCGATAGAGGCCGTCGACTAGCGCTGGCGCGGCCGGATCGACGTTGAGACCGACGATGTGGACCGTACGCGAGGCCCAGGTCACCGAGATCTCGACGCCGCAGACATAGTGCATGCCGAGCGTCTGCGCGGCCTCGCGCGCCGCGAACTGGCCACCGACCTCGTCGTGGTCGGTCAGCGCCCACAGCGTGACGCCCGCCGCGTGCGCGCGCTGCGCAACCTCGGCGGGCGTCAGGGCACCGTCGGAGACGTTGGAATGACAGTGCAGATCGGCGTTCATCGTCGGAATCGGATGCATTCTGACATTCTACTGCAACGCCGTATGATCGCTGCGGGGCTAAACTGGCCGGCGAGCTCGTCCGCGCGGCCTGTCATCCGAAACGGGGGCGGCAACGGGAGCGAGACGGAACGGCGGTAGGCCGGCCTAGACGCGGTATCAGGCGCAGCAGACTTCGATCAGCGCCGCGTCGGCGAATCGACCGCCTCGACATGCAGCACCTTGGCGGCGCCACCCGCAACCAGATCGCCATTACCTCGTCGAGCCGATACAACAGCGGCTCGGCCTGCTTGTAGGCAGGATCGGCCAGCAGGTAGTACTGGCCGTCGTCCTCGCGGCGTGCCCAGTGTTTGGCAAAAAAGCGCGCGTGTGCTGGCGCGAGCCGCGGGTTGATCTTCTCATCAGCCGCTCGGCCACCTCGCCGAGCGAAGCATAGGGCTTCAGGAGCAGCGGATCGCGCAGCTCGTCGAGCCAGGTTGCCAGCCGCAGAGGTGCCTGCGGAGTCGGCTCGAAACTCTCCAGGTCGACCACGCGGCGCACTCGCTCGGGCCGTACGCTGGCATACAGGCAGACCACGTTCGCCCCCATGCTGTGACCGACCAGGTTAAGGCAATGCTGATCAAGTGTCTGCATTCGTGATGTCGTCAAGCTTGCGAAGAGAATCGATCATGAACGAAGTTGTCCTGGTTTGTTGTCGGTCGTCCTGGGTGCCATTCAGATGGTCGGCGGGCCCAGGC
>JAYFSB010000216.1:0-4358 GCA_040946865.1 Burkholderia sp. | reverse complement strand
GCGTGTACGGTAGAGCACACGGTTGTAGCGGCGTTTTGTCTGGCGATTCGAACGCGGGGGAATCACGACCTTTGCACAAGTGACCCAAATTCGTTTTACGAAGTGGTCAGCATCGTAGCCCTTGTCTGCGATAACCGCTCCGGTGCGCAGATGCTCGACCCGTTGCGCCCGTGCACGAGATGTTGGCGACCTGTCCCTCAGTGACGATCAGTCGCAACGGGCAATCCTGCGAATCCACCGCCAAATGCAGTTTGGTGCTCAGTCCGCCTCGGGAACGTCCGAGCGCTTGCGGCCCACTTTTTTAAGGCCCCGGCCCAATGCTGGTGCGCTCGCACGATCGTCGAATCGATAAGGATGTGCTCGATTTCCGTCTCGCCTGCCAAAGCATTCGCCACCCGTGGCCAGACACCCTGACTTCGCCAGCGCGAGAAACGAATATATACCGTATACCATCGGCCGAATTCTGCGGTAAGATCGCTCCATGGACTGTCAGTTTGGACAATCCACAGCACCGCTTCGAGGCACCAGCGATTTGTTGGATGCCGTTCGGTCACGGTCGCCTTCCTTGCCCGGCAGGATAGCTTGGACTTTGTTCCATACTTCGTTGCTCAGTAACGTTCGTACCATCCTGTCTCGTTGCGTAAAAGACAAAATGTAAACACATTTTACTAAATGTAAACAGACCCTAGTACTTTGGGCGCGATGCGCCGTTTGACCTGATCCCGGTTCGAGAAACTAAATTCCAGAAACTTTCGCGTGTGTGGCTACGCGACCACGATCTTAGCCTCATTGACCTTCAGCTTCAGCGCCGGTGAGGAAGGCCTTCAGCCCCGCCATCACTCGTTGGCCAGCGCGTTCGCTGCGTACGTAGACGTTACAGTTCGTCGGCGTACCTTCACGAACCGCAGTCCGCGTCGCTCAAGCTCCCGGTCGAGCTCGTTGAGCATCAGATTGGATAACAACGGTGACAGGGGACCGCCCTGGAACGTCTCTTCGTCCATTGCGCCAACCATCCCGTTCTCCAGCACGCCCGCCGTCAGGAAGGAGCGGGTCAGTTTCAATATTCGTTTTTCGCTGCCCCGCTTTGCCACCCGGATCATCAGGATATTGTGGCTCACGCGATCGAAGAATTTCGCGAGGTCCAAATAATCTACAACCCAGCGATGTCCCGCCTGAATGTGGGCTTGCGTATACGCCACGGCCTGATGCGTCGGATGTCCCGGACGGAAGCCGTAAGTGGTATCCGAGAGCGTTGGGTCCCACTCCTTTGCAGCACCTGCAATACCGCCTGCTGGACGAACCCGGTCAAGCGCAGAGGGAATACCGAGCTTACGCACGCCACCTCCATCCGGCTTGGGTATCTCGACCCGTCTTACAGGTTGTGGTTTGTAGGTTCCTTCGAGCAATGAGGCCCGTATCGATGGCCAATGCTCACAACAGGTACGTCGGTAGTGCCTGAACCGTCATACCGTCCACGCCCGGCACACCCTTGTTCGCCTTCACACGTTTCAATGCGCGTTGAAGGTCTCCCAGCTCACAGACTTCTTACATCAGTAGTCGGTCACAAGCCGACGGGCTTTCAGTTTCGGGGTCCGCCGCCATAGATTTGGTCCCTCGGGCAGCAGTCATCCGGGCTTCACTCAGACCTCCGCCGTCAAGGACGCATTGCGTTTCCTGCTGTTCTCCCATGTCGAGTTTCCTGCTTACTCGTCGCGCCTCTCCGTTTGGGTCTTCAGGTGCTGCCGCCCTACTATACCTGCTGCTGACTCCTGCGTGGCGATCAGCAACCCTTGAAAGTTGCTTAGTCCTGAGTCCAGGACACCGAGCAGGCCTCCCGAGGAAAGCAACACAACCGCCTTCGCCACACGCCTGCCAGATCTACCACCCCGGGCCTTGATGATTATGGACTTCGCGATCATCGGCTTGCTCGTCCGGCCGGGTAGGCCTCATATCTGGTTTCTGTTCATCAGATCGTGGCTTTGCTCCACGCTTACTTTCCACCCCGTGTCAGAATAGTTGTCGCCCGAATAGGATCTGGAAATCCGAGGGCGCAATGAGGACGAGAAGTGACAAAGTACGGACAGGCATTCAACTACAGAGTGGTTGCAAGGTTGCGGCCGCAGCTCGGGCAGAGCATCTTGCGCCGGATCGTGCGGATCACCTTGAACGCTGCCGTGACACGGGCAAGTTGCTCGGATACGTCTTCACCGAGCATCTGCGTCTCAGTGCCGTACTTCGGGCAGACTGAATCGGGTTCGAGCACGATCTCTTCGCGCAGCAGATGCGGCGGCAGCGGTGCCCGCAGGGGGGCCTTGCTGCTCACGGCCTTGTCCTTGCCCGTCTTCGCATACGGCACATCGTTAGATCCTCGAGCCGGGTTTCGAGATTCTCGATCTGGCGATCGAGTTGCTCAGACTTGCGACCGAAGTGCATGCGTTTGAGCTTGTCGATTAGCGCCTTCAGGCGTTCGATCTCCTAATCACGCGCAGCAAGCTCCTGCACCATTTTCTCGAACGAGACTGGTTGTTCTTCGAGCAATGCCTGCTGCTCGAGCACCAGGGCATGGAGCTCGGCAACGGTATCAGGAAGTGGCGCATGATCGGACATGCGTCGCATGTTTACAAGCCTTGCGAGCGGGTTACAACATCGCGAGCGCAACGGTACGTCGAGGCTGTCGCCAATCGATGCCCTCGAGCAACATCGACAACTGAGCGCTTGTCAGATGGATCTTGACACCGTCGGCCTGCGGCCAGATAAACCGACCTCGCTCCCATTGCTTTGCAAGCAGCCAGAGCCTCTCATCAGTGGCCCACAGCATCTTGACGAGATCGCCGCGGCACCCACGGAAGATGAGTAGGTGGCCACCCAGCGGATTTTCTTCGAGCGCTGTCTGTACTTTCGCCGCCAGTCTCTGGAATCCGAAACGCATATCGGTGACGCCCGCCGCAAGCCAGATACGTGTACCGGTAGGCAAAGAGATCATGATCGCATGCTCTGCATGCAATACGGTTCGCAGCATATCGGGGTCGACAACGCCGTCGACCTTGACCACCGCTCGTCCGACCCGGACTTCAATCGTGCCAACGGGTACGGCCGGTTTCGCGATCTCCGGTTTGATTGGTGGCGCTGCGATGACCGCCTCATATCGCTCACGACCGTCACTGACAGCAGCGTTGCCTCTGACGCCATTTGCTCGGCACAATACCGGTGCCGCCAGGTGAACGGAACGCCAGCTTCGCATTCAGACCATGCTCGCGGGCCAGTTTGGCGACTGAAACACCTGGCTCGAACGCAGCGATTGCTATGCGACGCCGGAACTCAGGACTATAGTTCGGGCGTCTTTTGCGACTACCCGGCTTCTCTGTGTCTAGGATCTGTTTACATTTAAAAAATGTGTTTATATCCTGTCTTTTGCGTAACGAGACAGGATGGTACGAACGTTACTGAGCGACGAAATATGGAACAAAGTCCAAGCTATCCTGCCGGGCAAGGAAGGCGACCGTGGCCCCGAACGGCATCCAACAAATCGCTGGTTCCTCGAAGCGGTGCAGTGGATTGCCAAAACTGGCAGTCTATGGCGCGATCTTCCCGCGGAATTCGGCCGATGGTATACGGTATATATCCGTTTCTCGCGCTGGCGAAGCCAGGGTGTCTGGCCGCGGGTGGCGGATGCTTTGGCAGGCGAGACGGAAATTGAGCACATCCTTATCGATTCGACGATCGCGCGAGCGCACCAGCATTGGGCCGGGTCTTAAAAAAGTGGGCCGCAAGCGCTCGGACGTTCCCGAGGCGGACTGAGACTACACTGCATTTGGCGGTGGATTCGAAGGGTCGTCCGTTGCGACTGATCGTCACTGAAGGACAGATTCGCCGATATCTCGTGCGCGGCGCAACGGGTCGAGCATCTGCGCACCGGAGCGGTTATCGCAGACAAGGGCTACGATGCTGACCATTTCGTACAACGAATTCGGGCCACCCGTGCAAAGGTCGTGATCCCCCCGCGTTCGAATCGCAAGACAAAACGCCGCTACAACCGTGTTGCTCTACCGTACACGCAACCTGGTCGAATGGTTCTTCAATCGCATTAAAGCAATGCTGATCAAGTCCACCGTCCCCGCGGTCCAGCCGTTATAGATCGGTGGATATGACCCCGAGCAAGGCAAACAAGAATGAAACAGCCAACAACAGCCAACGCTGGCGCGTGTCGGCTGACGAAGGTGCAGGCTTCGAGACGAAGCGCAAACGTACGCAGCGCGATGCGTTGCTGGACGCGATGGAGCCGATCGTGCCGTGGGCGGCATTGTGTGCGCTGATCGAGCCGTACTACCACGAAACGTGGCAACGGACGCCCGCCGATT
>JAYFSB010000215.1:0-4366 GCA_040946865.1 Burkholderia sp. | reverse complement strand
GCCTTGCTCGGGTCATATCCACCGATCTATAACGGCTGAACCACGGGGACGGTGAACTTGATCAGCATTGCCTTAACGGCTTCCTGGAAGCCATCAACGGACTCTTCCAGGCCACCAAGCGAAAGGCGTGCGGATACACCAATCTCACGACCATGGCGCACCGTGCTGTTTCTGATCGCCGGCAAGCTCGGCTTTTCGAAGATCAACCCACATGTCCCGTAACCTACTCAAATTTCAAAAAACCTCGAAAATGATGGACGTCACTTTGGCGTCGATCTTTGCTGGTGTCTACGACGGCCATGCCGAGGCCCTTACCGAAGTATCGGATAGGGCTGTCGATCGCGCTGCCACGTGCCCGGTGCCACACCGCGTAAAATGCGCGGGTCAGGTTTCGAGGACAGGCAATCATGCGGGAATTGAGCAAACTGCTGCTGGCCGCGCTCGCGGCGGCCAGCCTGTGCGCCGGCTGCGTGAACGGCGGCAAGGGATCGGCCGGGGGTGGCCAGGGCAGCATCGAGATGTACGGCACGCTCGACCAGGGCATTACGGTCCACAACTGAGCCCGAGTCGGCTGCGACGCAGGATCGCAATGGCGAACCGTATAATCGGGGCGACCTCAAATCTGAAGTGCAACACCTACCGAGAAGTATTGTGCCTCTGTTGAATTTCGAGTGGGTGGTAAATTGCTCGATTTGCACGTGAGCGACGGTAGTCATGCATAGCAAGTGGTTCGTGAACGGCATCGACTTCAACGTGGCTGCGAAGCGCTTGACGGTCAACATCGATTTCGTTGCCGGCAGTCGCTTCCCACATCCAGAGATCGCCGGCGGTCATCCCTTGCACGACACCGTTGTCAAGCGCTACCAGCACTTGAACTGCTTCCAGCACGACTGCTTTCTCGAAGTATAGACGCCTCTCGCATCAAGCTGCCTGACGGCCGCGTGGCGCTCGTCGAGCCCGAGTGGGCCGGCAAACTCAAGGGCTTCACGCTGCTGTTCGAGGCCATGGTGCTGATGCTCGCCCAGCAGATGTCGTTCACCGCAGTCGACCATACCGTCGGCGAGTCCTGGCATCGGATGTACGCCATTTGCAAACGCTATGTCGAACTCGCGCTCGCCGAGATCGACCTGTCCGACATGACGAGCACTGCCGGCGACGAAACATCCTACCAGCGCGGACAAACTACCTGACGCTCGTGGCTGATGCACTCGAACGCAAAGTCGTGTTCGTGACCGAAGGCAAGGATGCTGCGACGATCGAAGCGTTCGTCGCAAGCCTGCGCGAGCATGGGGGAGAGCCCGAGCAGATCACGTCGGTCAGCATTGACATGTCGCCCGCGTTCATCAAAGGCGTCGAGACGAACCTGCCGAATGCTCGCATCACCCTTCGACACGTTCCACGTCGTCGCTCATGCGCCGAAAACCGTGGACCCAATGCGACGAATCGAGCAGCGAACCGATCCGGAACTCAAGGGATTGCGATGGTCGCTGCTGAAGGGTCGCGACCGGCTGACCGCCGCGCAACGCACCGATCTCAATGCCCTGGTCGTGAACGTCACGACCAAGCGGACCGCCAGCGCGTGGCGCTATCGCGAGCGACTTCGGGAGATGCTCGATCGCAAGCAGATCAACGTCGTCAGCGACATGCTCGAGCAGTGGTGCACGAACCGTCATGCGCTCGAAGGTCGATCCAATGAAGGACGTCGCCCGCATGATCCGCAGTCATTTCGACGGCATCGTCGCCTGGACCCAGACGCGTCAGACCAACGGCTTGCTGGAAACCATCAACGGACTCTTCCAGGCTACCAAGCGAAAGGCGCGCGGATACACCAACCTCACGATCATGCGCACCGTGCTGTTTTTGATCGCCGGCAAGCTCGACTTCTCGAAGATCAACCCATATGTCGCGTAACCAAATCAAATTTCAAGAGAACCTTTCACATCGTCGTCGAAGCGGAACATGCTGTCCTCTCCAACGAATCCATCATCGCCGTCAGCAGATCAACGTCGGCGCTCGTACACATGAACTCGACGCTCACGCCGTTGGGCAGGCGCGCCGACAAGCGCGCGTAGCGCGGTACCGCTTGGTGCCGAACTCACTTTTACTTCAGTGAACGCTAAGACAGCATCCCGCGCCATTCCCGTTGGCTTGCGTGCCTTCTTCTGCGCCGCGTCGGTCGCCGCCCACATTCGCCGCCTCGCTTTATACAGGCCGTGCACCGAGAGTCCATGCTCCCGCGCATACGACGACAACGTCTTGCCTTCCCGTGGCGCGCTTCGATGTGCCAAACTCAGTCCATCGCGTCTCCAGCAAGCTGGAAACGCTACCTGCACCTCATTTTCTTCAAATCTATAAGCGTGGATTTACTGGACGCTTACCGAAAATTCGGGTAGCAGCGCGATGCTCGCGTGCCAGCAGTCGCACGAACCGCGCTCGAAATACAAGGGCGCGAGCTGCGCCGGGCGGCTGCTTGCGGCCAATTCCGGCGATCCGGGTGAAGCGCTCACGCTGGAGGGCTCCCTGCAACAGACAAACCACAGCGGTACGCCGCTTGCCCGAAACGCGCCGTCTCGCGCGAGCGACGGTGACCGGCGCGCGGCAGGTTTGCCGCCCATGTCGCATGTCGCGCGAGCGCATCAGCGTCGATGAAAATGTCATGCGAAGTGCATGTTTTTGTGTTTTACTACAAACTTATAATACACTTATAATACTCTGAACTTATAATACTCTGGTTATGCTTGTCGCTTGTCGTACGTAAGCTGCGTTTTTTCGGCGTGGCTGGAGCATCCCCGTAATGGAGGAGGCTCGGGGGGGGTATCCATCCTGATGGCGGTAAAGGCTTAGTGAAGCGCCAGGGTGTCGTCGCGAGGTGGGGTCTGAAAAAAGCGCTAAACAAAATATGACCTGACGAACAAAAACCAGATACGAGACCTGCACGGTGTCCTGGACCCGGAACTGAACGGCTCGTAAGGGACGTTGAGCGCTGTGCAAGAGTCAGCAGAGGGAATATTAAGGTGGCGACACCTGAAAGCCCAGACGGAAAGGAGCGGCGAGTAAGCCGGAGAACTTGACATGGAAGCGCCGCAAAAAACGCATCGCCGCCTTGATAGGGGTGAAGCTCCGAAGGCCGTTAATCGAGGAGCTGAAGAATTTATGGCGGCGAACCCCGAGCCTGAAAGCCCGTCGTCTTGTGACGGACTGATGGAAAAAATATGTGGCTCTCTTGAAAAATAAGTGAGTTACAAGGCATGCAGATTGATCTTCGAGAAGGTTGAGCTTGCCAGCGATCAAAAACAGCACCGTGTGCATGGTCGTGAGGTTGTGGTGTGTGTTTTGCCCGCGCGCCTTTAGCTTGTCGGCCTTGGAAGGGTCGTTGATGGCTTTCAGGAAGCTGTTGCTCTGATGCGTCTGCGTTCAGACCACGATCAAGGCATCGAGATCGGCGCGTTGCGCGGCGGTCAGTCGGTCGCGATTCTTCAGCAGCGGCTATCACAATTCCTTGAGTTCCGGATCGATTCGCTGCTCGATTCGCCGCATTTGTTCCACAGCTTTTGACGCATGAGCGACGACGTGGAACTTGCCGAAGGCGATGCGAGCGTTCGGCAGAGTTCGTCTCAACGCCTTTGATGAACGGGCGACATGTCAATGCTGACCGACGTGATCTGCTCAAGCTTTCCCTCATGCTCGCGTAGGCTCGCGACGAACGCTTCGATCGTCGCAGCATCCTTGCCTTCGGTTACGAACACGAGACTTATGCATTCGCGCGCATCAGCCACGAGCGTCAGGTAGTTGTGTTCGCGCTGGTAGGATGTTTCGTTGCCGGCAATGCTCGTCATGTCGGACAGCTCGATCTCGGCGAGCGCGAGTTCGACATAGCGTTTGCAAATGATGTGCGCCCGATGCCAGGACTCGCCGACGGTACGGGCGACTGCGGTGAGCGACATCTGCTGGGCGAGCATCAGCACCATTGCCTCGAACAGCAGCGTGAAGCCCTTGAGCTTTTGCCGGCCCAACTCGGGCTCGACGCACCACGCGGCCGTCAGGCAGCTTGATGCGAGGCGTGTGCACTTCGAGACAGCAATCGTGCTGGAAGAAGTTCAGGTGCTGATAGTGCTTAACGAGGGTGTCGTCCACTCGATAGTCGCCAACGAGCTCCAGATGTGGGAAGCGGCTGCCGGCAACGAAATCGATGTTGAGCATTAATCGCTTGGCAGTTGCATCGAAGTTAAGGCAATGCTGATCAAGTCTATCGTCCCCGTGGTCCAGCCGTTATAGATCGGTAGATATGTTCCGAGCAAGGCAAACGAGAATGAAACAGCAAACGCTGGCGGTGGCGGCTGACGAAGGTGCAGGCTTCGAGACGAAG
>JAYFSB010000214.1:0-4376 GCA_040946865.1 Burkholderia sp. | reverse complement strand
TTGCCTTAAGCATGTTCGCCGCGTCTCCACTCGATATGACAAGCTTGCCGAGAGCTATCTCGTGTTTGCATCGCTTGTCTGCGCGTTTGGGTCAGACGTAAATGTGAACACTGCCTAACGCGGGCAAATCGATGCTGTTCAATGCGCTGACCAAGGCGCAGGCCTATGCGGCCGACCAGCTGTTCGTCATGCTCGACACCGCCTCGCAGCGTGTCTATCTCGGCGACGAGGTTGGCCAGATCGTGGTGTCCAACACGGTCGGCTTCATCCGCGAGCTGCCACACCAACTGGTCGCCGCGTTCCGCGCCACGCTCGAGGAAACCATCCACGCCGACCTACTGCTGCACGTGGTCGCTGCCTCCAGCGCAGTTCGGCTCGAACAGATCGAGCAGGTCAATGACGTGCTGCACGAGATCGGAGCGGACGCAATCCGGCAGGTGCTGGTGTTCAACAAGATCGACGCCTTGCCCGAGCTGGCGGCCCGCGAGGGCACGGTCGAGCGCGATGAGTATGTGGTAATATGGGGGTCTTTTTTAGCGCGCACGCACGGGCCAGGAGCTCGATACGCTGCGTGCCGCCATTGTCGAAATCGCGGGCAGTGATGCGCTTGCTGGCGCGGGGTTGCTGCCCGAGCGCGACGCCCGGTTCGATGGCAACGGGCTGACCGAACCGCACGACGACCACACGGTTTCCGAACACTGGCACTGACCGGCAGCCTGCCGGTACAGTCGAGTTCCAATCTGGTGAACAAACTCAGGTGAACGATTACAACGAGCGGAGTTCCTTGCTGCGCAAGCGCCCGATGCTGTCGATCAACGATCCCCGCTGGGGTCGCAGCGAGGGCAATGGCGACACATCCCGCAAGAACGACTCGAAGCGGCCGCAGTCCGACGGCGAAGGTCTCCCCGATCTTGACGAAATGTGGCGCAATTTCAACCGGTACCTGGCGAGCCTGTTCGGCGGCAAGGGCGGCGGTGGTAATCGCGGCTTCCGTCCCGACAACGGTCGCGCGGCGAAGGTCGGCGTCGGCATCGTGATCGGCGTGCTGATCGCCGTTTATGTCGGCAGCGGCGTGTTCATGGTGCCGGACGGTCAGACCGGCGTGGTGCTGCAGTTCGGCGAGTATCGCGGCACGGTGGGCCAGGGCGTGCATTGGCACCTGCCGTATCCGTTAGAGTCGCATGAGATCGTCGATACGGCCCAGGTCCATGCCACCGAAATTGGCCGCAACAACGTGGTGCGCATCGCGAACGTAAAAGACGCCTCGATGCTCACGCGCGATGGCGAAATTGTCGACGTGCGCTTCATCGTCCAGTACCGGATCCGCTCCGCCACCGATTATCTGTTCCGTACCGTCGATCCCGAACTCGCCGTGCGCCAGTCGGCGCAGGCGGCGATTCGCCGCATCGTTGGCGCCGCGGCGGCTAGTGAGATGACGGGCGCCGATCGTAACAAGCTGCGCGACCAGCTGAGCGTGGCGATCCAGGGCGATCTCGATCGCGAGCAGACCGGCCTGGTGGTGACGGGCGTGGTGATCCAGGCCGCGCAGTTGCCCGAACAGGTGCAGGCGGCGGTCGACGAAGTCGGCAAGGCACGCCAGGAGCGCGATGCGGCGAAGAACGCGGCGCAGGCCTATGCCGACGACCTGCTGCCGCGCGCGCGCGGCGACGCCGCCAAGCTGGTCGACGACGCGAAGGTCTATGCCGATCGGGTAATGACGCAGGCGCAGGGCGACGCGGATCGCTACAAGCAGGTCTATGCGCAGTACGAGAAGACACCGGCGGCGGTGCGCGGGCGCATGTATCTCGACACCATGCAGGACATCTATTCGAAGGCCACCAAGGTCTATATCGATAACAAGAGCGGCAATAGCCTAGTCTACCTGCCGATCGACAAGCTCGTCGAGCAGCAGCGCCAGCGCGCGGCCGAAGCCTCCAGCAGTGCCGCGCCGGCCGCGAGCGCCGCCAATGCCGCCAGTGCAGTGTCCGGCAACGAGCCGCTGCGATCGCGCGATGCGTTCCGCAGCCGGTCGCGCGAAGACAATTTGCAGTAAAGGGGAGCGCCACACATGAATCGGGGAGCGCCACACATGAATCGAATTGTTGCGCTTGTCGTGGTCGCGTTCGTCGCGTCGTCCACGATGTTCGTCGTCGATTCGCGCCATGCGGCGGTGCTGTCCGCTCGCGGCGACGGCGAACCGACCGTGCTCGGTCCCGGCCTGCACGCGAAGTTGCCGGCGCCGCTGCAGACGGCCGTGTTGGTCGACACGCGCCTGCAAACGCTCGAATGGACCGATCCTCAGAGCTGCACCACGGCCGACAAGCAGGACGTGCTGGTCAGCCCGGCGGTGCGCTACCGGATCGCCGATCCGCTCAAGTATTATGCGAAGACTGAAGGCGACCTGCACGATGCGGTGGATCCGCTGTTGGCCTCGCTGAAGGGCGCGCTGACGCAGGCGTTCTGGACGCGCTCGCTGATCGATGCGATTGGCGCACAGCAGGCCATCGCCGACGAGGCCAAGCACTCGCTGCAAATCGCGGCCGCGGACTACGGCGTTGAGATCGCCGACGTATCGCTTCTGCGCGTAGACCTGCCCGCCGCCGCGGCCGAAGCTGTCTATCGCCGCATGTCGGTGGCCGAGCATAAGCATGCCGATACCGAGCGCGCGGAAGGCGTGGTCGATGCGGAGCGCATCAAGGCCGAAGCGGGCCGCCAGCAACAGCAGATCCTCGCAGACGGCTACCAGTCGGCTCAGCAGATCGAGGGCGAGGGCGATGCGAAGGCTGCCTCGATCGCCGGCGAGGCCTTCGGCCGCGATCCGCAGTTTTACCAGTTCTATGCAAGTCTGCAGGCGTATCGGAACACCTTCCATGCGAACGACGTGATCGTCGTCGATCCGGACAGCGAGTTCTTCCGCTTCATGCGCAGCCCGACGGGCGGCGGTGCCTCCACGGCACCGGCTCCCGCTCTCCGCAAACACTGACGCTGAGAAGGGGTACCGCCTCGATACCGCATGGATCTGGCCGGTTCGCTATTGCTCGCTCTCGCGCTGATGCTGATCATCGAAGGCGCGTTCCCGTTCGTGTTTCCGGTTGCCTGGCGCGACACCTTTCGTAGAATAGCAGAGCGGCCACTGCATCATATCTGGATCGGCGGCCTGATCGTGATGGTGACCGGCCTCGTGCTGCTCGTCTTCGCGACCTGACGAGTGTCGTCGATCCGGTCCGTTTTCTTCTGTTTTGACGTAAGCGATCGATAAACCCGCTCTTACGGATTTGGCGGCAGCGAGGTACATCTGGCATTTTCATGTGAGCAGGAGATGCCATGGATTGGGATGCCCATGTCGAGACGACGGACCTTGCAGGTGTAACCTTGTCGTCGTATGCGAAGGAGCACGGGCTTGCCGTGCAAGCTTTGTATCAGGCGCGCCGGTGAATGCGAGATGGAGAGAAAGGCGCGCAAGCGTGCGGAGCCGAACCTAGAACCGGCCTCGCCGTTCGTGGCAGTCAAAGTGGGCACGGCGTCGGTCGCGCCCGGCCCCGGCGGCGAGCGCGGACGTCGAGCTGCTGGTCGCGATGATGGACGCGTTGGGGAGGACGGCATGTTCCGCTTCGACGAAGATCTGAAGAGGTGTATCTGCATCGCGACGCCGTTGATTTTCACAAGAGCATCAACGGCCTGTCAGTGCTGGTAAAGCAGTTGATGAAGCTCGACCCGAGCGGTCGGGCGGTGTACGGGTTCCGAAACCGAAGGGTCGATCGCATCAAGCTGCTGCTATATGAGCGCAACGGATTTTGGCTCCTGATGAAGCGGCTCGAGGCGGACCGTTTTTCCTGGACGCGATGCGCAAGCACCCCGAGCGGCGCTATGGGCGGCTCTGAACTGTCGCGCTACCACGACGCGATTGTGATTGTTACAAAACGCAATAAAGGCAATGCTGATCAAGTCCACCGTCCCCGCGATCCAGCCGATATAAATCGGTGGATATGACCCGAGCAAGGCAAACGAGAATGAAACAGCAAACGCTGGCGGTGGCGGCTGCGAGGGCGCAGTCTTCGAGACGAAGCGCAAATGTACGCGGCGCGATCCCCTTACGGACAAGATTCATATTGCACGGCTAACCCGGAGTGATCTCGATGGAACGGGATATTCCCGCTCGCACCTCCTTGACGGAATTGACTGGCGATCACTGCGTCTGGCTGCTGCACCGGAGCAGCGCTAGCCGCATGCGGATTGGCGCTCTCGTCACCCTCTGCACCGGAGCGCGTTGACGCCATGCCGGTCAGCTTTCTGTTCACCACACAACGGGAACGCTACGGTTGCTATCCAGAGTCGCTTTCTGCGGGCAAACTGGCGCGGTACTTCCACCTCGATGA
>JAYFSB010000213.1:0-4390 GCA_040946865.1 Burkholderia sp. | reverse complement strand
TAGTACGGCTCGATCAGCGCACACAATGCCGCCCACGGCACGATCCGCTCCATCGCGTCCAGAAACTCATCGCGCCGGTTTGCGCTTCGTCTCGAAGCCTGCACCCTCGTCAGCCGCCACCGCCAGCGTTGGCTGTTTCATTCTCGTTTGCTTTGCTCGGGTCATGTTCACCGATCTATAACGGCTGTCCCGCGGGGACGGTGGACTTGATCAGCATTGCCTTGATTTTTCTGTGACCCTATTTTCTCAAGAGTTGAGGCCTCCGAAAAACTCGGACCGCTTCACAAGAATGCTCACCGCCAAGAATATAAGCATCCGAGAAAAAACACTAAAAAATCTCCGCCGGACATTTGACCCATTCGATTTTCCCCACTATCTTCCCCATCACTTCATCAACCTTTCAAATTCTTACCGACGCTTTCCGCTCATTTCATTCGATGCGCGCTCGCATCGAGGATTAGCTTCGTACTCCCGAATATCAGCATCAGCACATGCATGGCAAGCGGCCCACCCGATCCGGGTAGCGCAGCCGCGTTGGCGTCGCCGCTCCGATCATCCTCGGCGCAGCGGCATACGAGGGGGCCGCAAGGTCGCATCGGTTGATCACCGATCGCCCGACCGGACCGGTCTTGTTTTGCGCTTCTGTTGAATTTCGAGTGGGTGGTAAATTGCCCGATTTGCACGTGAGTGACGGTAGTCATGCATAGCAAGTTGTTCGAGACGGCTTTGGGTATCAGCGATCCGTGGTTTGTGAACGGCATCGATTTCGACGTGGCTGCGAAGCGGTTGACGGTCAACATCGAGTTCGTTGCCCACAGTCGCTTTCCGCATCCGGAGATCGCCGACGGCCATCCCGTGTACGACACCGTTGTCAAGCGCTGCCGGCACTTGAACTTTGTCCAGCACGACTGCTTTCTCGAAGTGCGCATGCCTCGCATTAAGCTGCCTGACGGCCGCGTGGAGCTTGCCAAGATTGACCTGTCCGCATTGCCGTCGACGAAACGTCTTACTAGCGCAGACACAACTACCTGACGCTTGTGGCTGATGCGCTCGAACGCAAAGTCGTGTTCGTGACCGAAGGCAAGGATACTGCGACGATCGCAGCGTTCGTCGCGAGCATGGGAGAGAGTCCGAGCAGATTACGTCGGTCAGCATTTACATGTCGTCCGCGTTCATCAAAGGCGTCGAGACGCACCTGCCGAATGCTCGAATCACCTTCGACAAGTTCCACGTCGTCGCTCATACGTCGAAAGCCGTGGACCCAATGCGGCGAATCGAGCAGTGAACTGATCCGGAACTCAAGGGATTGCGATGGCCGCTGCTGAAGGATCGCGACCGACTGAGCGCCGCGCAACGCGTCGATCTCGATGCCCTGATCGTGAACGTCACGACTAAGCGGACCGCCCGCGCGTGGCGCTATCGCGAGCAACTTCACAAGATTCTCGATCGCAAGAAGATCAACGTCGTCAGCGAAATGCTCGAGCAGTGGTGCACAAACGTCATGCGCTCGAAGGTCGATCCGATAAAGGACGTCGCCCGCATGATCCGCAGTCATGTCGACGGTATCGTCGCCTGGACCCAGACGCGTCAGACCAACGGCCTCCTGGAAGCCATCAACGGACTCTTCCAGGCCGCCAAGCGAAAGGCGCGCGGATACACCAACCTCACGACCGTGCGCACCGTGCTGTTTCTGATCGCCGGCAAGCTCGACTTCTCGAAAATCAACCCACATGTCGCGTAACCCACTCAAATTTCAAGAGAGCCTGTTTTGCCGGGAGGGAAACATGTCGCCGTGATTCGCGTTCACTTCGCCCTGCTCGCAGCAGGGGCCCGCCGCCCGTCGGGCCTCGACGGGTATCGTCCGATTTCATCCCTTGCCTTTCCGTTCGGAGTCGAACATGCAAAGCCATCAGTCCGTCCAGCGCCGTGCCCTAAAGCATTTCGCCTTTTCGCTGCTCCCCATCGCGGCCGCCGTGGCCTCGCTGTCTACAGCATACGCGGCGGCCGATCTCGGCAACTGGGTCGCCACCCGTACTCAGGCTTTTCTGCTGCCGGCCGGTGCCCTCGCCGGCACCGCCACGGCCAGCATCGTCAGCACCACGCAGGCCCGCGCCGCCACCGGCTACACGCTCAACAGGGCCGGCAAGCCGGCCCTGCCTAGCACGCAGATCACGCCGCTGGAACTGAGCCAGCCGCTGCATATCGCGGTCACGTTGAAGAATCGCAACGAGGCCGAGCTCAATGCGCTGCTCAAGGAGATCGAGCAGCCAGGCAGAGCCAACTACCGGAAATACCTCACGCCTGCCGAGTTCAAGGCCCGCTTCGCGCCCACCGACGAGCAGGTGCAGGCGGTGGTTGCGCATCTGAAGACAAACGGTTTCAGCCACGTCGAGGTATCGGCGAACAACAAGGTGATCACGGCCAGTGGCAACGCCGGCGACGTGCAGAACGCCTTCCATGCCAGCCTCAAGCGCTTCAGCTACCTGGGCAAGCCGGTGTATGGGAACGACACGCCCGCGCTTGTGCCGGCTCAGCTGGGCGCGACCGTGGACAGCGTGCTGGGCCTGCAAAACGTGGTGACCCCGCGGCCGCAGATCGTTCTGCCGCCGGAGAGGCAAGCGGCCGCACCGCAAGCCGCGGCGGGTTCGCAGGTCGCCCACCAGCCGACCGATTTTGCGAAGATCTACAACGCCAGCAGTCTGCCGGCGGCAAGCAATACCACGGTGGGCATCATCACCTGGGGCGATGTCTCGCAGGCCATCGCTGACCTGAACATCTTCACGAAGAATGCCGGGCTGGCCACCGTCAAGACCAAGGTGGTGTCGGGCGGATCTGGCACCCTTAATCCGATCGACGACAATTCGCTGGGCGAATGGAATCTCGACAGTCAAAGCATCATCGGCACCTCGGGCGGCGTCAAGCAACTGATCTTTTACTCCGCGATCAACACCATCGATGACGGCTCGCACGTGACCTACCTGGCATCCGATGCCGACATCGCCACCGCCTACGACAAGGCCGTGAACGACAACGAAGCCAAGATCATGAACGTCTCGCTCGGTGAAGACGAAGGCGCGGCGGCCAGCAGCGGCACGCTGGCCGCGCTGGACAGTACCTTCAAGCAGGCGGTGGTGCAAGGTCAGATCTTCTCCATCTCGTCGGGCGACGCGGGCGTCTATCAGTGGTCGAACTCGCCCTACAACGCGCCCGGCGTGGTCGGCAAGGACTCGAACTATTTCTTCGGCTCGCTGAGCAACTCGCCGCGCCTGTCCTCCACCGTCGACCTGAGCCAGTACAGCGTGTCAACGCCGGCTAGCTCGCCTTACGTGGTCGCGGTCGGGGGGACCACGCTGTCGACGGCCAACACCACTACCTGGGCCGGCGAAACCGTCTGGAACGAAGGTCTGGCCTTCGCGGATCGCAATCAATACGGCATTGCTGTCGACGACGCCGTGCGCCTCTGGGCGACCGGTGGCGGCATCAGCCAATACGAAACCGCGCCGGCCTGGCAGACCGCAGCGCTGGGCAAGTCGGTCACCAAGCGCGCGCTGCCGGACGTTTCGTTCGACGCGGCCAGCGCGACCGGCGCGATCCTGGTCCACAAGGGCAAGACCGGTTATGGGCCGGTGGGCGGCACCAGCCTGGCCTCGCCGATTTTCGTGGGCGGCTTCGCGCGGGTCGAATCGGCTCATGACAACAGCATCGGCCTGCCCAATTCGGGCTTCTACCAAAACGTTCCCGCCAGCCCGACGCTAGTGCATGACGTCACCTCCGGCAACAACGGTTATGACGGGCACGGCTACAAGGCCGGAGCGGGCTGGGATTACGCGACCGGTTACGGCAGCCTGGATTTCGCCAAGCTGAGCGCGAGCTACAAGTAAGGGAAAGCGATGGCATCGGCGGCCCGGATCGGATGCGTCGATGCTGCCGCGAGCCAAGCGCGGCGACTCCCCGGCGGTTCGACGGGAGCGCAGCCTGAATGCAAAGCGGGCTTGGTCCACGAGGTTGCAAGCACGTGCCGGGCCCAATACTGGCCACTTCGCTTAGGCCGCCGCCGACTGCGGCTGCCTCCCCTGCCCGCGCCGCCAGTCGGGACGGCTCGGCGCTGTGAGATCCGCGAGCGTGTAGCGGAACTCGCGCAGCGTGGCGTCGATCGCCGCGCCGATCTCGTCCTCCGAAGGCGCGCGATAGCGCGGAAACGCGCAAAGATTCCGTCGTAGTCGCACTTGCCGTCAAAGCCGTGGTGCCGCTTAGCAGGCTGTTGAAAAGCGCCCTGTCAATGATGACCGAAGCTATGTTCAGGAGGCGTAAGCGACTCGGCATGGCCGTCGTAGACGCCAGCAAAAATCGACGCCAAAGTGGTGTCCATCATTTTCGAAGTGATGGACAC
>JAYFSB010000212.1:0-4394 GCA_040946865.1 Burkholderia sp. | reverse complement strand
CCCCCCCCCCCCCCCCCCCCCCCCCCCCCCCCCCCCCCCCCCCCCCCCCCCCCCCCCCCCCCCCCCCCCCCGCTTCCGGACCGGCCGCACGCGAGAGCGTGGCCACCTGACTCGACATCTTCGGCCGCCACTGGCGACTGCGCCATCCGCATGTCGAGTTCGAGCAGTTCGGCGCGGGGCCGGCCGGCGTAGAACTCGAGGATACCGTCGCGGTAGGCCAGATCCTGACCATCCTGCTCGACAACGCAGCGCGCGAGCCGCGATCGCGTGACACTGCAGGCGCGGCAGGGCGAGCGCGACACGATCGTGTTCGAGTTGGTCGACAACGGCCCGGGCATTTCGCCGGGGCTGCACGAATCGCTCGGCACCGCGCCGGTCGACAGCACTCAGGGCAGTTACGGCGTCGGCCTCTATATCTGGCCTTCAGCGCGGCCTCGCGGCTGGGCGGTACGATCAAAGCGCTGGCCGAGGCCGCGATCGCGGACCTATCGGCGGGGCTGATCGTCTGAGCAGACCGCCGATACCGCCTCGCCCCGCCACCGCTTAACCATACGCTGACCCGAAGGAGAAAACGATGAGCGACAACCACTTCCTCGTCCTCGACGACAACGAGGTATTTGCCGGGCCCGCTGGCGCGGGGCCTCAAGCGTCGCGACTATCGACTATCTCGTCCAGCAGGCGCATACGCGCGATACAGCGCTGAAGCTCGCGAGAGCGTCGAAGTTCGAGTTCATCACGGTCGACCTGCACCTTGGCGAGGATTCGGGGCTCTCGCTGATCGCACCGCTCTGCGACCTGCAGCCCGATACGCGCGGATCCTCGTGCTGACCGGCTACGCGAGCATCGCCACCGCAGTGCAGGCGGTCAAGGACGGTGCGCCGACAACTACCTGTCCAAGTCTGCCAACGTGGAACCGATCCTCGCCGCACTGCAGACCAATGCCAGCGAGGTGCAGGCCGAGAACAACAACATCTCGGCGACGGCGCGCGTGCTGAACATGCATCGCCGCACGCTGCAGCGCAAGCTGGCCAAGCGGCCGGTGCGGCAGTAAGCGGCCAGCGGTAGCGCCGGCGCGGCGCATGAAAAAAGGGCGGCCCGCTCAACGCGGGTCCGCCTTTCTCATTCCTGGTGTTTTTTACAGCACGTAGCGCGACAGGTCCTCATCCTTGGAGACCTCGCCGAGTGCGCTATCGACATAGGCCGCGTCGATCGTGATGGCCTCGCCGGCGTGATTGCCGGCCGCGAACGAAACGTCCTCGAGCAGCTTCTCGATCACGGTATAGAGGCGGCGCGCGCCGATGTTCTCGGTCTTCTCGTTGACCGAGAAGGCGATCTCGGCGAGGCACCGGATGCCGTCCTCGGCAAATTCGAGCTGCACGTCCTCGGTGGCGAGCAGGGCCTGGTACTGCTTGACCAGACTCGCGTCGGTGGCTACCAGGATCGACTCGAAATCCTTCACCGACAGCGAATCGAGTTCGACGCGGATCGGGAAGCGCCCCTGCAGCTCGGGGATCAGGTCGCTCGGCTTAGACAGGTGAAAGGCACCGCTGGCGATGAACAGGATGTGGTCGGTCTTGATCATCCCGTACTTGGTGTTGACCGTGGTGCCCTCGACCAGCGGCAGCAGATCGCGCTGCACGCCTTGCCGCGACACTTCCCCGCCGCTGCCCTCGTTGTTGCGCGAGGCGATCTTGTCGATCTCGTCGAGAAACACGATGCCGTTCTGCTCGACGTTCTGCGCGGCGCGGGTTTTCACTTCCTCGTCGTTGAGCAGCTTGGCGGCTTCCTCGTCGGTCAACAGCTTCAGCGCTTCCTTGATCTTGACCTTGCGGCGCGTCTTCTTGCCGCCTCCGATGTTGGAGAACATCGAGCGAATCTGCTCTGTCATCTCTTCCATGCCCGGCGGTGCCATGATGTCCATGCTGGCCTGCGGCTGCTCGATGTCGAGCTCGACTTCCTTGTTGTCGAGTGCGCCATCGCGCAGGCGCTTGCGGAAGGTCTGGCGCGTCGCGTTGTTGTCGTCGTTGGCGCTCTCGCTGCTCGCGCCGAAGCCCACCGCACGCGGCTGCGGCAGCAGGATGTCGAGGATTCGGTCCTCGGCCTGGTCCTGCGCCTTCGAGCGCATCTTGTGCATTTCCGATTCACGCGTCTGCTTGACGGCGATCTCGATCAGGTCGCGCACGATGCTGTCGACGTCGCGGCCCACGTAGCCGACCTCGGTGAACTTGGTCGCCTCGATCTTGATGAAGGGCGCGTCGGCCAGCTTGGCCAGGCGGCGCGCGATCTCGGTCTTGCCGACGCCGGTCGGACCGATCATCAGGATGTTCTTGGGGGTGATTTCCTGGCGCAGCGGCTCGGCCACCTGCTGGCGGCGCCAGCGGTTGCGTAGCGCGACGGCCACTGCCTTCTTCGCCTTGTGCTGGCCGATGATGTGCTTGTCGAGTTCTGAGACGATCTCGGCAGGGGTCATTGTGCTCATGTCGGCATCCTTACTCGATCGTTTCGATGATGTGGCTGTGGTTCGTGTAGACGCACATGTCGCCGGCGATGGTGAGTGCCTTCTTGACGATCTCACCCGGCGACAGCTCTGTGTTCTCGGCCAGCGCGCGCGCGGCCGCCTGCGCGTAGGAGCCGCCCGAGCCGATCGCGCAGATTCCGCCTTCCGGGTCGAGCACGTCGCCATTGCCGGTGATCACCAGGGTGGTGGTCTTGTCGGCCGTGATCAGCATCGCCTCCAGCCGGCGCAGCATACGGTCGGTACGCCAGTCCTTGGCCAGTTCCACGGCGGCGCGCGTCAGGTTGCCCTGGTGTTTCTCGAGCTTGGCCTCGAAACGGTCGAGGAGCGAGAAGGCGTCGGCTGTGCCGCCGGCGAAGCCGACCAGCACCTGGTTGTTGTAGATGCGGCGCACCTTGCGCGCACCGCCTTTTATGACGATATTGCCAAGCGTGACCTGGCCGTCGCCGCCGAGCGCGATCTGGTCGCCGCGTCGCACGGAGACGATCGTCGTGCCGTGATATTGCTCCATCTGCGTTCCTTTAGAGAATTCGGGGAGGACGCGGGGTGCTAGGCCCCGCCGCCGGGGCGCACCACGCGCATTACAGACATGTTAGGCATGTGTGCACATTTACGACTGATCCAAACGCGCAGGCAAGCGATGCAAACACGAGATAGCTCTCGGCAAGCTTGTCATATCGAGTGGAGACGCGGCGAACATGCTTAATGCGATTGAAAAACCGTTCGACCAGGTTGCGTGTACGGTAGAGCACACGGTTGTAGCGGCGGTTTTTCTGGCGATTCGAACGCGGGGGAATCACGACCTTTGCACGGCTGGTCCGAATTCGTTGCACGAAGTGGTCAGCATCGTAGCCCTTGTCTGCGATAACCGCTCCGGTGCGCAGATGCTCGACCAGTTGCGCCGCGCACGAGATGTCGATGACCTGTCTTTCAGTGACGATCAGTCGCAACGGGCAACCCTTCGAATCCATCGCCACATGCAGTTTGGTCTCAGTCCACCTCGGGAAGGTCCGAGCGCTTGCAGCCCACTTTTTTAAGGCTCCGGCCCAATGCTGGTGCGCTCGCACGATCGTCGAATCGATAAAGATGTGCTCGATTTCCGTCTCGCCTGCCAAAGCATTCAACACCCGCGGCCAGACACCCTGTCTTCGCCAGCGCGAGACACGGATATATACCGTATGCCATTGGCGCGAATTCCGCGGGAAGATCGCGCCATGGACTGCCGGTTCGGACAATCCACCGCACCGCTTCGAGGAACCAGCGATTGTTGGATGCCGTTCGGCCACGGTCGCCTATCCTTGCCCGGCAGGATAGCTTGGACTTTGTTCCATACTTCGTCGCTCAGTAACGTTCGTACCATACTGTCTCGTTACGCAAAAGGCAGGATATAAACACATTTTTTCAAATGCAAACAGACCCTATGGCAGGCTCGGCGATATCAAGAGCGGAAATACCCGAACCGGGGTGGGTGCCGCCCGCCGGGGCAAGGACCATCTCATTATACAGGGCAGCTTCATGGTTAAAGTGTAACAGAAGCGCGGTTGCGCCCAAAGGGCATTCCCCAAGGCAACGATTTCATGATGATTCTGACGAACATCGAACGATTCGAGCATGAACAGTTAGCCGGGCACGTCCAGTCCAAGCTCTTGCGCGTGCGGGCGTTCATCTGCCAGGCGATGTCGTCGAGCTCGGCCTGGGAGAACACGCCCAGATCCGTACCCTGGGGCATGTACTGGCACAGCAGCCCGTTGGTGGTCTCGTTGCGCCCGTACTGCCAAAGGGCTATGCGGATCAGCGAAGTAAAGGCAATGCTGATCAAGTTCACCGTCCCCGTGGTTCAGCCGTTATAGATCGGTGGATATGACCCGAGCAAGGCAAA
>JAYFSB010000211.1:0-4394 GCA_040946865.1 Burkholderia sp. | reverse complement strand
CTTCGTTTATGATCGATTCGCTACGCAGGCTTGACGACATCGCGAATGCAGACACTTGATCAGCATTGCCTTAACTCGTCGAACACGCTTTTCATTTCTGCTTTACCGCTGTTCGCTTCTTTCGTAGACTTTTCCATGGTGGCCAGTCCAGGCTCCCGCCAGGTTCGCTGGTTGTGCTTCTGACACGCAACATTCTCAGCTAAACCGTCACCGCCTTCTCAAAATTTCGTCTGCCGCCGTACACCACTTTCGACAATAGCTCCGCGCGGCGGCGCGGCGCTTGGCCGGGTTGCTCGGATGTGGCTGGTTCTTCGCCATGATGGTCTACGGATCGAAGGTAGGGTAGGAATGAAAAAGGCCGCTGCGCGGTGCAGCGGCCTTGCGGCGCGTGACGACGCTATTGTAACGTTGCCGTGCGCGGCCGCCAGTTTATTTCGCGTCGTGCAGGCTTTCCAGGTAGCGCTGCGCGTCGAGCGCGGCCATGCAGCCCGTGCCGGCGCTGGTAATCGCCTGGCGGTAGATGTAGTCCTGCACGTCGCCGGCCGCGAACACGCCCGGGATATTGGTGGCCGTCGCATTGCCGGCCAGACCGCTCTTGGTGACGATGTAGCCGTCCTTCATCTCGAGCTGGCTCCGGAATAGGTCCGTGTTCGGCTTGTAGCCGATTGCCACGAACACGCCCTGCAGCGGGATCTGCTCGGTCTTGCCGGTGTCGGTGTGCTTGATCTTCACGCCGGTGACGCCCGAGTCGTCGCCGGTCACTTCGTCGAGCACGTGGTTCCACTTGATCTCGACCTTACCTTCCTTTTCCTTCTCCAGCAGGCGGTCGATCAGGATCGGCTCGGCGCGGAACTTGTCGTGGCGGTGGATCATGGTCACCTTCCTGGCGATGCCGGTTAGATAAAGTGCTTCCTCGACCGCGGTGTTGCCGCCGCCGATCACCGCCACTTCCTGGTTGCGGTAGAAGAAGCCGTCGCAGGTCGCGCAAGCCGACACGCCCTTGCCCATGAAGGCTTCTTCCGAGGCCAGGCCGAGGTACTGGGCCGAGGCACCAGTCGAGATGATCAGCGCATCGCAGGTGTATTCGCCCGAATCGCCGATCAGGCGGATCGGTTTTTCTTCCAGCTTGGCCGTGTGGATATGATCGAACACGATTTCCGTGTTGAAGCGCTCGGCGTGCTCCAGGAAGCGTTGCATCAGTTCCGGGCCCTGCACGCCGTTCGGGTCCGCCGGCCAGTTCTCGACGTTGATCGTGGTCATCAGCTGGCCGCCTTGTGCCAGGCCTGTGATCAGCAAGGGCGACACGTTGGCGCGGGCGGCATAGACGGCCGCGGTATAACCGGCAGGGCCGGAACCGAGAATCAGGACTTTCGCGTGCTTGGGTGTGGACATGTGCAGGATCCGTTTAAAGGGTTCTCTTGAGAAATGAGTGGGTTATATGCGATATGTTGGTTGATCTTCGAGAAGTCGAGCTTGCCGGCGATCAGAAACAGCACGGTGCGCATGGTCGTGAGGTTGGTGTATCCGCGCGCCTTTCCCTTGGTGGCCTGGAAGAGTTTGTTGATGGTTTCCAGCAAGCCGTTGGTCTGGCGCGTCTGGGTCCAGGCGACGATGCCGTCGACATGACTGCGGATCATACGGGCGACGTCTTTCATCGGATCGACCTTCCGAGCGCATGACGTTCGCGCACCACTGCTCGAGCATTTCGCTGACGACGTTGATCTGCTTGCGATCGAGAATTTCCCGAAGTTGCTCGCGATAGTGCCACGCGCGTACGGTCACGCTTGGTCGTGACGTTCACGATCAGGGCATCGAGATCGGTGCGTTGCGCGGCGCTTAGCAGGTCGCGATCCTTCAGCAGCGGCCATCGCAATCCCTTGAGTTCCGGATCGGTTCGCTGCTCGATTCGCCGCATTGGGTTCACGGCTTTCGACGCATGAGCGACGACGTAGAACTTGTCGAAGGTGATGCGAGCATTCGGCAGGTTCGTCTCGACACCTTTGATGAACGCGGGCGACATGTCAATGCTGACCGACGTGATCTGCTCGGGCTCTCCCCCATGTTCGCAATGAGCGCTTCGATCGTCGCAGCATCCTTGCCTTCGGTCACGAACACGACTTTGCGTTCGAGCGCATCAGCCACGCGCGCCAGGTAGCACGCGCGCCAGGTAGTTGTGTCCGCGCTGGTAGGACGTTTCGTCGACGGCAGTGCTCATCATGTCGGACAGGTCGATCTCGGCGAGCGCAAGTTCGACATAGCCATAGCGTTTGCACATAGCATTCATCAGGTGCCAGGACTCGCCGACGGTACGGGTGACTGCGGTGAACGACATCTGCTGGGTGAGCATCAGCACCATTGCTTCGAACAGCAGCGTAAAGCCCTTGGGCTTGCCGGCCCACTTCGGGCTCGACGAGCGCCACGCGGCCGTCAGGCAGCTTGATGCGAGGCGTGCGCACTTCGAGAAAGCAGTCATGCTGGAAGAAATTCAGCCTTTGTTGAATTTCGAGTGGGTGATAAATTGCCAAATTTGCACGTGAGCGACGGTAATCATACATAGCAAGTTGTTCGAGACGGCTTTGGGTATCAGCGATCCGTGGTTCGTGAACGGCATCGATTTCGACGCGGCTGCGAAGCAGTTGACGGTCAACATCGATTTCGTTGCCGGCAGTCGCTTCCCACCATCCAGAGATCGCCGGCGGCCATCCCGTGCACGACATCGTTGTCAAGCGCTGCCGGCACTTGAACTTCTTCCAGCACGACTGCTTTCTTGAAGTGCGCACGCCTCTCGCCTCAAGCTGCCTGACGGCCGCGTGGCGCTCGTCCAGCCAGAGTGGGCCGGCAAAGCTCAAGGGCTTCCCGCTGCTGTTCGAGGCAATGGTGCTAATGCTCGCCCAGCAGATGTCGTTCACTGCAGTCGCCCGTACCGTCGGCGAGTCCTGGCATCGGGTGAACGTCATTTGCAAACGCTATGTCGAACTCGCGCTCGCCGAGATCGACCTGTCCGACATGACAAGCATTGCCGTCGACGAAACGTCCTACCACAGCGCGGACACAACTACCGGACGCTCATGGCTGATGCACTCGAACGCAAAGTCGTGTTCGTGACCGAAGGCAAGGATGTTGCGACGGTCGAAGCATTCGCCGCAAGCCTGCGCGAACATGGGGGAGAGCCCGAGCAGATCACGTCAGTCAGCATTGACATGTCGTCCGCGTTTATCAAAGGCGTCGAGACGAACCTGCCGAATGCTCGCATTACCTTCGACAAGTTCTACGGCGTCGCTCATGCGTCGAAAGCCGTGGACCCAATGCGGCAAATCGAGCAGCAAACCCCGATCCAGAACTCAAGGGATTGCGATGGTTGCTGCTGAAGGGTCGCGACCGGCTGGCCGCCGCGCAACGCGACGATCTCGATGCCCTGATCGTGAACGTCACGACCAAGCGGACCGCCCGCGCGTGGCGCTATCGCGAGCAACTTCGGGAGATTCTCGATCGCAAGCAGATCAACGTCGTCAGCGAAATGCTCCAATAGTGAGTGGTGCACGAACGTCATGCGCTCGAAGGTCGATCCGATGAAGGACGTCGCCTGCATGATCCGCAGTCATTTCGACGGCATCGTCACCTGGACCTAGACGGCGTCAGACCAACGGCTTCCTGGAAGCCATCAACGGACTCTTCCAGGCTGCCAAGCGAAAGGCGCGCGGATACAACAACACCAACCTTCACGACCATGCGCACCGTGCTGTTTCTGATCGCCGGCAAGCTCGACTTCTCGAAGATCAATCTACATGTCGCGTAACCCACTCAAATTTCAAGAGAGCCGAAGTTCAAGTGCCGGTAGCGTTTGACAACGGTGTCGTGCACGGGATGGCCGCCGGCGCATCTCTGGATGCGGGAAGCGACTGCCGGCAACAAAAGCGATGTTGACTGTCAACCGCCTCACAGCCGCGTCGAAATCGATGCCGTTCACGAACCATGGGTCGCTGATACCCAAAGTCGTCTCGAACAACTTGCTACGCATGATTACCGTCGCTCACGTGCAAATCGAGCAATGTAACACCCACTCGAAATTCAACAGAGGCCTTAAAAGCAGCCGAGCATCCGGATGACGTGGCGCTCGGCAAGACGGCATGCGGGCCCGACCGCGCCTTGCGCGCCGGGGACGATGCCATATCTGGGTACCAAATGCCCATTATAAAGGGGCGTTTGCTGTACTGCCAAACCGGCGTTTTTATCGCGTTGATAGCATGCCTCGATCGGCGGATTACCGTCATTTACACTTGCCCGATCGCGGCTGCGTTTAGGCAATGCTGATCAAGTCCACCGTCCCCGTGGTCCAGCCGTTATAGATCGGTAGATATGATCCGAGCAAGGCAAACGAGAATGAAACAGCAAAC
>JAYFSB010000210.1:0-4439 GCA_040946865.1 Burkholderia sp. | reverse complement strand
TGTTTCTGATCGCCGGCAAGCTCGACTTCTCGAAGATCAACTCACATGTCGCGTAACCCACTCAAATTTCAAGAGAGTCTCTCAGCTAAACCGCCACTGCCTTCTCAAAATTTCGTCTGCCCGCCGTACACCACTTTCGACAATAACTCGCTTCATGATTGAGTCACTTTGTTCTGACTTCCTGTCTCCCGGTAGGAGACTGAACGTGATGCCGTTCGCGAGGTGAAATACCGCGCGTGTTGCCATGCGCGTCCTTCCAACGGCACCCGCGGATACAAGGCCTTGCCGTAGACGATGGCGGCACCGTTGGACAACAACGCGAAACGGAATTCGGATGAGTGATTGGCGGCTAGCGCCGGTACAGTTGCGCTGGCGACAAGCAATCCGGTCATCGCGCCCGCAGCACAGCTGCGATGGGCGAGCGGCGCGCCTGGCATTCACCATCATCAAGACTCTACATCCTCCAGACTGAAGATCTCTGTCTGATCGTTATACGAGAAAATCTCCCCATAACGTCCCCAGTCGATCACCGCGTCGAGCGTTTCCTCAGCTGCGCTGTCGGACAGGAAATCCTCCAGCTCCTGTTCGAAGCGCACACGCGGCGCGCGATGGCCGGGCCGCTCGTTGAGCACCTTCTTGATCCGCGCCGCCAGCGGCACATGACGCAGCAGGTGATCGGCGAACATCATCTTGCGCTCCTGCGTGCCGAACTCGGCGAACACGCGCGCCGGCGGCGTCAGGAACACGTCGCCCTCGCGCACGTCGGCGAAGCCCAGGTGCTGTAGCACTTCCGCGATCGGAAACAGGTCGTCCACCTCGAGGTGCAGCGAACGCGCGATTTCCGGCATGTCGGCGCGGCCGTGGTACGGCGGCGCGGCCAGCGTCTCGATCAGGCCAGCCATCAGGTTGGTCGACACGCGCGGCAGCCAACTGCCCGGATCGAGGCCCTTCTTGGTCGTCTCGCCGGTCTGGCGCGCCGTCATCTTCGCGTAGATGTCATCCACCAGCTTGCGGAAGGCCGGATCGAGACGGTTGCGCGGATGCTTGAACGGCACTTTGATCTCGGCGATTACCCGCCCCGGGTTCGACGACAGCACCAGGATCCGGTCGCACATGAACACCGCTTCCTCGATGTTGTGCGTGACGATCAACACCGACTTGATCGGCATCCTGCCCTGCGTCCACAGGTCGAGCAGGTCGGTACGTAGCGTCTCGGCGGTCAGCACGTCGAGCGCCGAGAACGGCTCGTCCATCAGCAGGATGGTTGGGTCGACTACCAGTGCGCGCGCGAAGCCGACGCGCTGGCGCATGCCGCCCGACAGCTCGCGCGGATAGGCGTTCTCGAAACCGTCCAGACCGATCAGGTCGATCGCCGCGAGCGCTTCCAGGCCCGCTTCCACGTTCTGTAGCACGGTCAGCCAGGGGAACAGCGCGAAGGTCTGGAACACCATCGCCACGCCCTCGGCTGGGCCGCTCAAGGGCTTGCCAAGGTAGGTGATCTCACCGCCGGTCGGCTCGATCAGCCCGGCGATGATGCGCAGCAGAGTCGACTTGCCGGAGCCCGAACGGCCCAGTAGGGCGACGATCTCGCCCTCGCGCAGCGACAGGTTGGTTCCGTCGAGCACCAGCAGCTCGCCCTGCGTCTTGTTAAAGCCACGGCTGACGTCCTTGACATTCAGGATCTCGTCGCCCAGGCGCGGTGGCACCTGGACAGCATTCTGGTTTTGCATTGCGTTTCGCTCTCAATGAGTCTCAGTCGAGCCGCAGCTTCGCTTCAGCATAGGCGTACAGCGGGCGCCACAACAGGCGGTTGAACAGGGTCACGAACAGCGACATGACCGTGATGCCCATGATGATCTTCGGATAATTGCCGGCGGCGGTCATTTCGGAGATATAGGCACCGAGGCCGTGCGCCTGGATCTTGGTGTCGCCCCACTGCACCAGCTCGGAGACGATGCTGGCGTTCCAGGCACCGCCCGAGGCGGTGATCGCGCCGGTCACGTAGTAGGGGAAGATGCCGGGCAGGATCGCCTGGTGCCACCATTGCCAGCCGCGGATGCGGAAGTTAGTGACGGCCTCGCGATAGTCGTTGGAATAGGATGTCGCCCCGGCAATCACGTTGAACAGGATATACCATTGGGTGCCGAGCACGATCAGCGGCGACAGCCAGATGTCCGGGTTCAGGTGGAAGCGAGCGATCACGATCACGAACACCGGGAACAGCAGATTGGCCGGGAACGCGGCGAGGAACTGGGCAATCGGCTGGGCTTTCTCGGCCAGCGCCGGGCGCAGGCCGATCCACACGCCGATCGGCACCCACACCAGCGAGGCGATCGCGATCAGCACCAGCACGCGTAGCAGCGTGGCCAGGCCCAGCAGGAATACGTGGCCGACCTCGGCCAGAGTCACGCCGGTGGCCACGAAGCTGACCACGCGCCAGACCACGTAGGCGGTGCCGAGCAGCACCAGGATCGCCCAGCCGATGTCAGCCACGCGCGAGGCCTGCTTCTCGACGCGCGGCAGCGCGAAGCGTGAGGCGTCGAACGAGGGCAGCCGGAACGGCAACCGTGCGGCGCGCGCCAGCAGCCAGCCGGCGGGCACCAGCAGCTGGTGGATCAGACGCGTGCGGCGCACCAGGTCGAGCAACCAGGATTCGGGTGCGTCGCCTGAGCTGGTGTTCTCCATGCGGAACTTGTCGGCCCAGGCCACCAGCGGGCGGAACAGCAGCTGGTCGTAGGCCAGGATCACCACCGTCATGGCTAGGATCACCCAGCCGATCGCGCCGATGTTCTTGTCCGAGATCGCCTGCGCCAGGTAGGCGCCGATGCCCGGCAGGATGATGGTGTGGTTGCCCACCGTGATGGCTTCGGAAGCCACCACGAAGAACCAGCCGCCCGACATCGACATCATCATGTTCCAGACCAGGCCCGGCATCGAGAACGGCACTTCGAGCTTCCAGAAGCGCTGCCAGGTGGTCAGGTGAAAACCGCGAGAAACCTCGTCGAGGTCGCGCGGCACCGTGCGCAGCGACTGGTAAAAGCTGAAGGTCATGTTCCAGGCTTGGCTGGTGAAGATCGCGAAGATCGTGGCCAGCTCGGCACCGGCCACGCGGCTCGGGATCAGCGCCAGGAAGAAGGGCACCGTAAACGAGATATAGCCGAGCACCGGCACCGACTGCAGGATGTCGAGGATCGGTACCAGCACCATGTCGGCGCGGCGGCTCTTGGCCGCCAGCGTGCCGTAGACCAGCGTGAACACCAGCGAGGCAACCATCGCCGCCAGCATGCGCAGCGTGGTGCGCAGCGCGTATTCGGGCAGGTTAGCGGGATCGAGCGAGATTTTCTGGGTGGTGAGCGTGCCGATCGGCGCCATGGTTTCATGAAAGCCCACCGCCGCCATCGCGATCACGCAGAGGATCAGCGGAAAGGCGATAAAGTCCCAGCGATTAGGTAGCACGCGCCACGCCGAGGCGTTCGCGATCCAATTCGGATTGAAACCAAAATCCATCAGGCATCCTCCCCGGCATGGTCGTTCGAAGCGAAATTTGAGGCCAGTATGCGTTCGTGACTCATGGTAAGGCGCATTGTGGTGTTTGCTTATGACTGGACAATCCCGAGCCCACCCCAAAAGGGCCTGGCGCAGCACTACTCTACAACCCCTGTGACAGGCACAAGCTTCCGGTACGCAACATAAAGACATCCCTTAGCAATTGTAGGCAAACAGCACCCAAATTGAAAGAATGTACGGGCGGAATGTGGGGAATTTGAAAGAAGTCGCAAGCGGGATGCAACGCGCGTGACGCGGCGCAAGGGTCGATTATGCCGCGATCTGGGATGCTGGGAAACCCGCCGTGGCGTGAACGCAGGGCTTCGGCATGAAGAGGTCAGTGTGGCAAGGGTGAGCGGGCGAAAGTTAGTGGTTGCAAGTATCGGCATGCTGAGGTTGGCTCTCGATTTTTGGCGAAACGAGAGATGCCTTCGATCATGGATGCGTTCGTCGCGTTGCGGGATCCACGGTGCCGTCAATGCCGTTACCTGCTGGACGAGATTGTGCTGACGGCGCTCTGCGCCGTCCGGTACGGAGTGGAAGACTGGGAGACGATGGCGCTGTGGGGGCGAACCAAACTGTGGTAGCTGCGCAAGCATCTGGCTTGCGCGAACGGAATTCCATGCGAAGACACGTTCAGACGGGTATTCAGCGGATTGAGCCCGGTTGCCTTCGAGCGCTGCTTCATCGAATCGTTGGGGTGCCTGTATCTGAGCTTCGCGCGGGCCGTAGCGGGCATCCGCTGCATCTGGTCTCGGCGTGGTGTTCTGATCAAGGCTTGAGTAAAGGCAATGCTAAACAAGTGTCTGCAGCCTCTGTTAAGGCAATGCTGATCAAGTGTCTGCATTCGTGATGTCGTCAAGCCTGCGAAGCGAATCGATCATGAACGAAGT
>JAYFSB010000209.1:0-4449 GCA_040946865.1 Burkholderia sp. | reverse complement strand
GTGGTGTCGCCTTACGCTCGCAAGGGCGCGGTCGATCACACCTATGCCGATCACGGTTCGGTGCTGAAGTTTATCGAGCGCAACTGGCGCCTGCAACCGCTCTCCACGCGCAGCCGTGACCGTCTGCCGAACCCGGTCGGCACCGCGGAAAGCGTCTACCTGCCTGTCAACACCACCTCGATCGGCGATATGATGTCGATGTTCAACTTCTGATGGGGACACAGGATGGGGACACAGCGTCGAAGCGGTCCGCCAGAGGAGCCCGCCATGCAGTGGAAGGCGTAGTGATTGTTGCCGCCGCGATCGGGCTGCTCGGCTCGATCGCGATGCGCAGTGCCGATGCCTGGCAGGGTGGCGTGCCGGTTTTGCCGAAGGCGGCCGACAAGGGCCGCCGTCCCACGCCACAGTCATTCAAGTTCAATGTCTAATGTCTGGGTTTTCTCGCGTGCGTAGACCCCTCGCGTGCGTAGACCCAGAATCGACCGGTCAAGGTCTTCCCGTGGTCTGGCGCGAGCACGGCGACCGGCGTATCGTCCGTGTGCAATTTGCCGGGACGCAACGTGTAGCGCTGGATCGCTTCGATCAGCGGTCTGCAAAGTCCGGTGATCTGGGCCGAACCAGAGCGGCCCATACTGGCACTGGCACGATCAAGCGTCACACCGGCGCGCGCGGCGATCTCCGCTTGCCGATACAGCGGTTGATGATCCGCAAACTTCGACTCGACGGTATCGGCGAGCGCGCTGGGATGGGCAATGCTGCGCTCGATCGGCAGGCCTGGCATCGGCGGTGGCTGTTCGACGTGGCCGCAGCTCGGGCAGACCGGATCGGGTTCGAGTACGATCTCTTCGCACAGCAGGTGCGGTGGCAGTGGTGCCCGCGGGACGCGGTTCCTTGCTGCTCGCGGCCTTGTCCTTGCCCTGTCTTCGCATGCTGCACAGCGCCGCGCCCGGCCGTCAGCTTCTCGAGCCGGGTTTCGAGGTTCTCGATCTGGCGATCGAGTTGCTCGGGCTTGCGACCGAAGTGCATGTGTTTGAGCTTGTCGATTAGCGCCTTCAGGCGTTCGATTTCCTGATTACGCGCACCCAGCTCCTGCACCATTTTCTCGAACGAGGCTTGTTGTTCTTCGACCGATGCCTGCTGCTCGAGCCCCAGGGCATGAAGCTCGGCAACGGTATCAGGAAGTGGCGCATGATCGAGCATGCATTGCAGTTTATAAGCGCTTGCGCGCGGGTTACAATATCGCCAGCGCGACGGTGCGCCGAGGCTGTCGCCAATCGATGCACTCGAGCAACATCGACAACTGAGCGCTCGTCAGATGGATTTTGACACCGTCGGCCTGCGGCCAGATAAAAACCGACCTCGCTTCCATCGCTTTGCAAGTAGCCAGAGCCCGTCATCAGTGGCCCACAGCATCTTGACGAGCTCGCCGCAGCGCCCACGGAAGCTGAATAGGTGGGGCCAACCCAGCAGATTTTTTTCGAGCGCTGTCTGTACTTTCGCAGACAGTCTCTGGAATCTAAAATGCATATCGGTGACGTCCGCCGGAAGCCAGATACGTGTACCGACAGGGTAAAGAGATCATGATCTCAAGCTCTGCAATACGGTTCGCAGTATATCGGGGTCAACAACGCCGTCAACCTTGGCCACCGCTCGTCCGAGCTGGACTTCAATCGTGCCAACGGGTACGGCCGGTTTTGCGATTTCTGGTTTGATTGGTGGCGCTGCGATGACCGGCCTCATTGGCGACTGAAACACTTGGCTCACACGCGGCGATTGCTATGCGCCGCCGAAACTCAGGACTATGGTTCGGGCGTCCTTTGCGACTACCCGGCTTCTCTGTGTCTAACAAAGTGGTGTCCATCACTTCGAAAATGATGGACACCACTTTGGCATCGATCTTTGCTGGCGTCTACGACGGCCATGCCGAGTCGCTTACCTTCTTTCGGATTCGGATACCACCTCGCGGCGACGCCCTGGCGCTTCACCAATCCTTTACACCATCAGGCTGGATAGGGGACTTCCACCTCCGAGCTATTGAGCATGCTCGGCATACAACGAAAACGCTGTCACCGAGGGTGACAGCGCGCGCGCGGGGATCCATAAGCGACGCGCGGCGACCAAATCGCGTTACTTCTTCTTGCTCTTGTTCGAGGCGGTCTTCGCTGCTGGCTTGACGGTGGCCTTGCCGCTGGTGTGTAGGCTGGCGCGTTCGATGCGCGCGCCGCCCGTCGAGGTGGCGATCCGCTGCGGGCCCGGCTCGGCCGGCACCACGTGACCGACCGGCACGTGTAGCACTAGGGTCTGGCCAGGGCTGACCTGGTCGCGGCGCGTGCGGTTCCAGGCCTTCAGCTGCGCGATCAAGACGCCATAGCGGCTCGCCACCGTGGCCATTGACTGCGTGCGGCGCACCCGGATCAGCATCTTGCGCGTATCCGGCACGTCCGGCTCTATCGCCAGCACAGCATTCTCGGCGACGTCTGCGCTGATGTCCTCGTCGTTGTCGTCGCCGCGTGGCACCACGATGGTCGAGCCCGGCTTCAGGCGCATGCCGGCAGGAATCTTGTTGACGGTCATCAGCGTATCGGCGTCGACACCGATCTTCTCGGCGATCGCCGCCGGGCGCGCACGCTCGGTGACGGTATAGGTGGTCCAGCTCGACAACTGGCCGTCGTAGGACTTCAGGCCCTTCCCGAACTGCGAGGCATTGTCGAACGGCAGCAGGATCTGCGGCTGAGTCGCGCCGAGGATCACCGGCTTCGAGAACGACGGGTTCAGCGCCTTGAACTCCTCAAGTGACAGGCCCGCGAGTTGGGCGGCCATCTTCATGTCGATGTCGTGCGAGGTGGTGACCGTGACGAAATACGGGTGGTTCGGGATGTCGGGCAGGGTCAGCCCGTACTGCTGGGGATTGGCGATGATGTTCTTCACTGCCTGCAGCTTGGGCACGTAGTTGCGCGTCTCGTTCGGCATGCGCAAGCTCTGGTAGTCGGTCGGTAGGCCGGCCGACTGGTTGCGCGTGATCGCGCGCTGCACGTTGGCTTCGCCCCAGTTGTAGGCCGCCAGCGCCAAGTACCAGTCACCGAATATGTCATGCAGGCGCGACAAGTAGTCGAGCGCGGCGCTGGTCGAGGCCAGCACATCGCGGCGCTCGTCCTGCCACATGTTCTGCTTTAGATTGTAGGTGCGGCCGGTGCCGGGAATGAACTGCCACATGCCGGCCGCCTTGGCCACCGACAGCGCCTGAGGGTTGTAAGCCGACTCGATGCAGGGCAGCAGCGCCAGCTCGGTCGGCATGTTGCGCGCCTCAAGCTCCTCGACGATGTGATAGAGATACTTCTGCGAGCGCTCGGTCATGCGCTGCACGTAGTCGGGACGCTCAGTGTACCAGGTCGTCTGCATGTCGACCAGGTTGCTCTGCAGGTCGGGCATCTGGAAGCCGCGGCGGATGCGGGCCCACAGATCGGTGTCCTTGGTGGTCAGGTCGCCAACCGACTGTCTGTCGACGTCGACGGTTTCCTTGGAGGTGGCGGACTTGCGGAGAAAATCGGAGGCGGCTTGCGGGTCGGAAGCGTCGGTTGGGGCGGTCGTCCTCGGGCTGGTACAGGCTGCCAGCAACAGGACCAATAGCGCACTGATCAGGAATCGCATGTAAATCTCGGCTTCCAACGGCTGGGAATTGCAGGCGATAGTAAGGTAAGCGCGCGCATCGCGTCAATAAAGACGCCTGAAAATGCAGATGAATCTTATATTTTAGGCGCATTCTCTGGATTCCACATGAGTATCTGACTGCCGCTGTCAGAGATTTACCCGACATCGCTCTGGCGGGTTGTCGAACCCGCCAGCCGCACGCCCCCGCCTGACATCGTGCGAGTCCTGATGATGCGCGCGTTTCGCCGCATTTGGTCCACTGCTTTCGACGCATGAGCGATGACGTGGAACTTATCGAAGGTGATGTGAGCATTCGGCAGGTTCGTCGCGACGCCTTTGATGAACGTGGGCGACATGTCAATGCTGACCGACGTGATCTGCTCGGGCCCTACCCATGCTCGCGTAGGCTTGCGACGAACGCTTCGATCGTCGCAGCATCCTTGCCTTCGGTCACGAACACGACTTTACGTTCGAGCGCATCAGCCACGAGCGTCAGGTAGTTGTGTCCGCGCTGGTAGGACGTTTCGTCGACGGCAATGTTCGTCATGTCGGACAAGTCGATCTCGGCGAGAGCGAGTTCGACATAGCGTTTAGGCAATGCTGATCAAGTCCACCATCCCCGTGGTCCAGCCGTTATAGATAGGTGAATATGACCTGAGCAAGGCAAACGAGAATGAAACAGAAAATGCTGGCGGTGGCGGCTGACGAAGGTGCAGTCTTCGAAACGAAGCGCAAACGTACGCGGCGCGATGCGTTGCTGGACACGATGGAACGGATCGTGCCGTGGGCGGCATTGTGTGC
>JAYFSB010000208.1:0-4453 GCA_040946865.1 Burkholderia sp. | reverse complement strand
CCGACCATCTGAATGGCACCCAGGACGACCGACAACAAACCAGGACAACTTCGTTCGTGATCGATTCGCTTCGCAGGTTTGACGACATCACGAATGCAGACACTTGATCAGCATTGCCTTAATGCGAAGAACCGTTCGACCAGGTTGGGTGTACGGTAGAGCACACGGTTGTAGCGGCGTTTTGTCTGGCGATTCGAACGCAGGGGAATCACGACCTGTGCACGGCTGACTCGAATTCGTTGCATGAAGTGGTCAGTATCGTAGCCCTTGTCTGGGATAACCGCTCCGGTGCGCAGATGCTCAACCAGTTGCGCTGCGCACGAGATATCGGCGACCTGTCCTTCAGTGACGATCCGTCGCAACGGGCGACCCTTCGAATCCACCGCCAAATGCAGTTTGGTGCTCAGTCCGCCTCGGGAACGTCCGCGCGCTTGCGGCCCGCTTTTTTTAAGGCCCCCGGCCGAATGCTGATGCGCTCGCACGATCGTCGAATCGATAAGGATGTGCTCGATTTCCGTCTCGCCTGCCAAAGCATTCGCCACCCGCGGCCAGACACCCTGGCTTCGCCAGCGCGAGAAACGGATATATACCGTATGCCATCGGCCGAATTCCGCGGGAAGATCGCGCCATGGACTGCCGGTTCGGGCAATCCACAGCCTCGCTTCGAGGAACCAGCGATTGTTGGATGCCGTTCGGCTACGGTCGCCTTCCTTACCCGGCAGAATAGCTTAGACTTTGTTCCATATTTCGTCGCTCAGTAACGTTCGTACAATACTGTTCCGTTACGCAAAAGCCAGGATATAAACACATTTTTTCAAATGTAAACAGACTCTAGTGTACAGGGTATCGGCATGATCAGGCGGCCAGCGATTGCTGAGCCGGTATACTATCGGTCACCGGGACGCCGTCTTTAAACGCGATTCCACTGAGCTTTTCCGGCACCCGGATCCTGCGCCACGACTGTTCGGCCGACTCGATCAGCTTGAACGCCAGGCCGAGAAACGTCGCTCACGACACGCAGGTGCGCATGCGTTTTGTCCGATGCCGCACCGTCGCGAACGTCGACTCGACCGAGTTGATCGTGCGCAGATGCTGCCAGTGCTCGGCCGAGAAGTCGTAGAGCGCCAGTAGCTCATCAGTTTTTTCGCCACCTTCGGGTACTTTGCCGAGTCGCTATCGACGAAGTCCTTGAATGCGACCAGCGCGTCGAGCACGTTACCCATCTTGTGAAACCAGCAGCGCTGATGCTTCATCTGCGGGAACACTTCCTCCATCGCTGACCCGAAGCCCATTGCGCCGTCGCTGCACGCGAGCAATGGGCCAGCCGGCAGGCTGCGCTTCTTCATATCCAGCAGCAGCTCGCGCCACGACTCCTTCAATTTCCGGTAGCCGGCGCCAATCGCCACACGCTCTTTCTCGCCTTCCGGCGTCACGCCGATGTCACCCCCCAGCAAGGCACTGACCGGCCGAGTCGTCACTGCGCCTTGTGAACCGGCTCACCGTGTTTGGCGACATGCCTGCGATCTCGCCACCGAGCATGATGCCCCGCGCCGCGCTCATGTCACCCGTCGAGATGCCGTGCAGGTACAGCCACGGCAGCGCCGCCGACATGCGCGCCGACTTGCGCACGTATGGTGGCACGACCGCCGAATTGAAGTGGATTCCTGAGCCCGAGCGGTCCCGCACCTTGGGTACTTTGACTTTTCACCGAGCCAACCGCCGTGACGATCTCGCGCTCGGGCAGGTAGCCGTTACGCACAACGACGCGTCGGCCCTCGATCGATTTCACGTTGCTGTACTTCTCCAGCATAGCGGCAAGCTCCGCTTCAACTGTCTGCTGGATCAGCTGTCGCGCACCCTGCTGGATTAGCTCGTCGAACACGCTCTTCATTTCTGCTTTACCGCTGTTCGCTTCTTTCGTAGACTTTTGCATGGTGGCCGGTTCCGGCTCCCGCCGAGTTCGACGGTTGTGCTTCTGACACGCAACATTCTCAGCTAAACCACCACTGCCTTCTCAAAATTCCGTCTACCCGCCGTACACCACTTTCGACAATAATTCCCGCCACTACCACCGACCTGATCGCGCTCGCTGCTGGGCGAGCTGGCGATGGTGTTCGCGCGCCCCGACACGCCAGACAGCGGCGAAATGTCGGCCGGCTTCGCACTGGGCGTGATGGTGAGCTTCACGGGCCTCGCCGCGACCGCCCCGAGACAAGCGCCTTCGGACTGTCTTTTTCGTCCGCGCGCGGTCATCGCCCACTCAAGCTCGCTATCATGTGCGCAATTTCAGCGCTCGCCGGTTCGGCGAGCCTACGGTTGGAGAACTCATGGCCTTGCCTCAGGACAGTGTCAACATGGCACTCTTTTGCGACTTCGAAAACATCGCACTCGGCGTGCGCGACACAAAATTCGAAAAATTCGACATCAAGCCGGTGCTCGAAAAACTGCTGCTGAAGGGCAGCATCGTGGTCAAGAAGGCCTATTGCGACTGGGATCGCTACAAGACCTTCAAGGGCACCATGCACGAGGCGAGCTTCGAGCTGATCGAGATCCCGCATGTGCGCCAGTCGGGCAAGAACTCGGCCGATATCCGGCTGGTGGTCGACGCGCTCGATCTTTGCTACACGAAATCGCATGTCGACACCTTCGTGATCATCAGCGGCGATTCGGATTTTTCGCCGCTGGTCTCGAAGCTGCGCGAGAACGCCAAGCGCGTGATCGGTGTGGGAGTGAAGAACTCGACCTCGGATCTACTGGTCGCCAACTGCGACGAATTCATCTTCTACGACGACCTCGCCCGCGAGTTGCAGCGCGCCCAGGCCAAACGCGAGTCGCGCGCGAGCGCCGACAGCGACAAGCGCGCGGCCGACGACAAGCAGCGCAAGCAGGACGGCGACGCACGCAAGCTCGAGGCGATCACGATCGCGGTCGAGACCTTCGACGCGCTTGCTTCCGAGCGTAGCGACAGCGGCAAGATCTGGGCCTCGGTGCTCAAGAGCGCGATCAAGCGGCGCAAGCCCGGTTTCAACGAGACCTACTACGGCTTTCGCGTCTTCGGCAACCTGCTCGACGAGGCACAGGCGCATGGGCTGCTCGAGATCGGCCGCGACGAGAAGTCGGGCACCTATGTGTCGCGTCCGGCCCAGGGCGCGGCGGCCGAGCCGGGCTTCCGTGCGGAAGCGCCGAAGGCTGCCGACGAGGCAATCGGCATCGGTGAGGTAGTGGTACCGCAGCAGCCGGCGCGGCATGGCGGCAGTTCGCGCCATCGCGACCAGAAGGAACACAGGCAGCAGAAAGAGCGACGCACGCACCAGGACGGCGGCCGTCGCCAGGATGGCGAGACGGAAACCGAAGCGGCCGTGCAGCCGGTGCAGGCCGAGACAAAACGTGAATCGCGGCATGAGGGCGAGCGCCGCCACGCCGCCAACAAGCGCGACGAGGCCAAGCACAGCAAGGGACGTGGTTCGCGCAAGCCGGAACAGATGCCGCTGATCGAGGAAGCGCGGGCCGAGCTGGTGGTGGCCGAGAGCACACCAGCCATGCCCGACGAAGTGGTGCCGGCCTTCGCCGACGTCGTCGACGATATGCCGCCGGCGATGCAGGCCGACGAGGCACCGGCTGCGACCGCCAAGTCGACGCGCGCAAAGAAGACTCCGGCTCGCACACACAAGGTGGCCGCGAAGAAAATCGCTGCCGCCCCGCAAACCGATGCCGGTGCCGAAACCGCGCCGCCGGACGACTTGCTGTCCGGCACGAGCGCGGCAGCGGCCAACGACGAGATCGCATCGATTGCCCCAGCCAAGCGCGCCCGCACGACACGCAGCGGCACCACGCGGGCACGCCGCCCGCGCGGCACGGCCGGGATTGGCAACGAGTCCTGAGAATTCGGCTCGGCGGCTCGACCATGATCCATGATCGACGCGTTACGCGAGAGATGCACGGCCTGCTTCGACCAGCCGCCGTCTGGCCGCTGGTCGAACAGGCCTATCGAGAGCCGCAGCGCCACTATCACACACACTCGCGCACCCGGCCGAACTGTTCTCGGCCAGCTCGCGCCCTACCGCGAAGCGCCGTATCAGCCGGCGATCGAGCTGGCGGTCTGGGCGCACGACATCGTCTACGCCACCCGGCCCCGACTACGCCGACAACGAGGCACGCAGCGCCTCGTGGCTGGCCGGGACGACGGCGGCGCTTGTGCTCGCCCGCCTGCAGCGCGCGCATGCCGATGTCTTGCGCTTCGCCTGCGAACTGGTACTCGCCACCAAGGCGCATCGGCTGTCGGCTTTGGCTCTTGCCGACCCGTCGCGCCGACAAGCGGCCGCGCTGTTCCTCGATGCCGACCTAGGATCTGTTTACATTTGAAAGAATGTGTTTATGGCAATGCTGATCAAGTTCACCGTCCCCGTGGTTCAGCCGTTATAGATCGGTGGATATGACCCGAGCAAGGCAAACG
>JAYFSB010000207.1:0-4462 GCA_040946865.1 Burkholderia sp. | reverse complement strand
ATCGATTCGCTACGCAGGCTTGACGACATCGCGAATGCAGACACTTGATCAGCATTGCCTAAACACATTTTTCAAATGTAAACAGACCCTAGATCTGGCCGGCCGTCGAGGAGCGGTCGCGCCGAGCCAGCCTGCGAAGGCACCGCGCGCGCCAAGGCTGAAGTCACAAGCCGGCTCATCGTCAGTCGCGCACGCAGTCGACGTAGTACTCGACGCGCCCGTTCACTTCCTCGGCCACCAGGCCATGCACGTCGGCGTGGAAGCCCGGGAAACGCTCGTTGAAATCACGGGTGAAACGCAGGTAGTTGACGATCGTGGCATTGAAGCGCTCGCCCGGGATCAACAGCGGAATGCCCGGCGGGTAAGGCGTGAGCAGGATACTGGTGACGCGCCCTTCCAGCTCGTTGAGCGGCACGCGGTCGACCTCGCGGTGCGCGAGCTTGGCGAACGCGTCCGAGGCCTTCATCGCTGGCTCCATGTCCGAGAGGTACATCTCGGTGATCAGGCGCGCGATATCGTTGGTGCAGTAGACGTCGTGGATCTGCGTACAGAGGTCGCGTAGACCGACGCGCTCGTAGATCGGGAACTGCGCGACGAACTCTGGCAGCACGCGCCAGAGCGGCTGGTTGTTGTCGTAATCGTCCTTGAACTGCTGCAGCTCGGTGACCATCGAATTCCAGCGGCCCCTGGTGATGCCGATCGTGAACATGATGAAGAACGAGTAGAGACCCGTCTTCTCGACGATGATGCCGTGCTCGGCCAGGTACTTGGTGACGATCACCGCCGGTATCCCGGTCTCGCCGAACTCGCCGTCCACGTCCAGACCCGGGGTGATGATGGTGGCTTTGATGGGGTCCAGCATGTTGAAGCCTTCCGCGAGCGGGCCAAAGCCGTGCCAGCGGTCGTTCGGGCGCAGGATCCAGTCCTCGCGCGAGCCGATCCCTTCCTCGGGCAGCGTGTCCGGGCCCCACACCGAGAAGAACCAGTCGTCACTGTACTCAGCGTCGACCTTGCGCATCGCGCGGCGGAACTCGATCGCCTCGGCGATCGACTCTTCGACCAGCGCGGTGCCGCCGGGCGGTTCCATCATCGCGGCGGCCACGTCGCACGAGGCGATGATGGCATACTGCGGGCTGGTCGAGGTATGCATCAGGTAGGCCTCGTTGAAGCGGTGCTTGTCGAAGGTGCGATTCTCCGAGTCTTGCACCACGATCTGCGAGGCCTGCGAGATGCCGGCCAGCAGCTTGTGTGTGGAGTGCGTGGCGAACACCAGCGCGCCGATGCGCGTGCGGCCCGCGCCGATCGCGTGCATGTCCTGGTAGAACTCGTGAAATTCCGCGTGCGGCAGCCAGGCCTCGTCGAAGTGTAGCGTGTCGAGCAGGTCGCCCAGCAGGTCCTTGATGTGCTCGACGTTGTAGATCATGCCGTCGTAGGTACTCTGGGTGATCGTCAGGATCCGCGGCTTGGCGTTCGGGTTCTTTTGCAGCGCCTCTCGCGCGAACGGATTCGCCTCGATCTTCTTGCGGATGTTCTCCGGCTTGAACTCGTCGTGCGGGATCGGCCCGATGATGCCGAAGTGGTTGCGCGTCGGCGTCAGGAATACCGGGATCGCATGCGTCATAGTGATCGCGTGCAGGATCGACTTGTGGCAGTTGCGGTCGACCAGCACGATGTCGCCCGGTGCCACGTTGGCGTGCCAGATGATCTTGTTCGAGGTCGAGGTGCCGTTGGTGACAAAGAACAGGTGGTCGGCGCTGAAGATGCGCGCGGCATTGCGCTCCGAGGCGGCTACCGGGCCGGTATGGTCGAGCAGCTGGCCGAGCTCGTCGACGGCATTGCAGACGTCGGCGCGCAGCATGTTCTCGCCGAAGAACTGGTGGAACATCTGGCCGAGCGGGTTCTTCAGGAAGGCCACGCCGCCAGAATGCCCCGGGCAGTGCCACGAATAGGAGCCCTCGTCGGCATATTTGACCAGTTCTTTGAAGAACGGCGGTGCTAGCGAATCGAGGTAGACCTTGGTCTCGCGGATGATGTGGCGCGCCACGAACTCGGGCGTGTCCTCGAACATGTGGATGAAGCCGTGCAGCTCGCGCAGCACGTCGTTCGGGATATGGCGCGAGGTACGCGTCTCGCCGTACAAGAAGATCGGGATGTCGGCGTTGCGACGGCGCACTTCGGTCACGAAGGCGCGCAGTTCCAGGATGGCGGTGGCCAGTTCGGGCAGTTCGCCGTCCAGGCCGGTTTCCTCGAGCATCAGCTCGTCGTCGTCAATCGACAGGATGAAGCACGACGCGCGACTCGACTGCTGCGCGAACGAGGTCAGATCGCCGTAGCTCGTCAGGCCGAGGACTTCTACCCCTTCCTTCTCGATTGCTTCGGCAAGCGCCCGGATGCCGGAGCCCGAGATGTTCTCGGAGCGGAAATCTTCGTCGATGACGACGACGGGAAAACGAAACTTCATGGGCGAATCTCCAAAAAGAAGCCTCTTTTGAATTTCGAGTGGGTGATAAATTGCCCGATTTGCACGTGAGCGACGGTAGTCATGCATAGCAAATTGTTCGAGACGGCTTTTGGGTATCAGTGATCCGTGGTTCGTGAACGGCATCGATTTCGACGCGGCTGCGAAGCGGTTGACGGTCAATATCGATTTCGTCGCCGGCAGTCGCTTCCCGCATCTAGAGATGCGCCGGCGGCCATCCCGCACGACACCGTTGTCAAGCACTGACGACACGTGAACTTCTTCCAGCACGACTACTTTCTCGAAGTGCGCACGCTTCACATTAAGCTGCCTAACGGCCGCGTGGCGCTCGTCGAGCCCGAGTGGGCCGGCAAGCTCAAGGGGCTGCACGCTGCTGCTCGAGGCAATGGTGCTGATGCTCGCCCAGCAGATATCGTTCACCGCAGTCGTCCGTACCGTCGGCGAGTCCTGGCATCGGGTGCACGCCATGTGCAAACGCTATGTCGAACTCGCGCTCGCCGAGATCGACATATCCGACATGACGAGCATTGCCGTCAACGAAACGTCCTACCAGCGCGGATACAACTACTTGACGCTCGTGGCTGATGCGCTCGAACGCAAAGTCGTGTTTGTGATCGAAGACAAGAATGCTGCGACGATCGAAGCGTTCGTCGCGAGCATGGGAGAGAGCCCGAGCAGATCATGTCGGTTAGCATTGACATGTCGCCCGCGTTCATCAAAGGCGTCGAGACGAACCTGCCGAATGTCCGTATCACCTTCGACAAGTTCCACGTCGTCGCTCATGCGTCGAAAGACGTGGACCCAATGCGGCGAATCGAGCAGCGAACCGATCCGGAACTCAAGGGATTACGATAGCCGCTGCTGAAAGATCAGCGACCGGCTGACCGCAGCGCACCTCGCCGATCTCGATGTCCTGATCGTGAACGTCACGACCAAGCGGACCGCCAGCGAAATGCTCGAGCAGTGGTGCACGAACGTCATGCGCTTGAAGGTCGATCCGATGAAGGACGTCGCCCACATGATTCGCAGTCATGTCGACGGCATCGTCGCCCGGATCCAGACGCGTCAGACCAACAGCTTCCAGGCCCCCCGTGTCAGAATAGTTGTCGCCCGAATAGGACCTGAAAATCCGGGGGCGCAGTGAAGTCGCTGTCCAGGCCCGCCCGCGGGCGGGCCTGGACAGCTGCATCGCGACTGGATGCCGTGCTCACCACTGCCGCTCTGGACGAGACATCGCGCAGCGCATGGTACCGCGAAAACGGCGTGTATCCGCAGGAGCTTGCTGCCTGGCGGGACGCGGCCGGCCGACCCGCAGGACGTGCGTGCCACCGCGGTCATCAGGCAGCTTGACGCGAGGTTTGCGTACTTCGAGGTAGCAGTCGCGCTGGAAGACGTTCAGGTGCCGATACCGCTTGACGACGGTGTCGTGCGCACGATAGTCGCCAACGCATCTCCGGATGCGGGAAGCGGCTGCCGGCAACGAAATCAATGTTGATCGTCAATCGCTTGGCAGTTGCATCGAAGTCGACGCCATTCACAAACTACGGATCGCTGATACCCAAGGCCGATTCGAACAGTTGGCTATGCATGACTCCCCTTCGCTCTCGTGCAAATCGGGCAATTTACCACCCACTCGAAATTCAACAGAGGCAGTTCTTTGACAGCACCAACAAGTCGGTCATTTCGGCCAGCGCACGGTCCTTGCGCCGAACTTCGCGCTCGAGTCTTTAATCCGGCGGCGATCCGCCGTCGTTTACCCAGGCGTGGCACGCACGTCCTGCGGGTCGGCCAACGCTTGGGTGGCCGCGTGTCCCGCCAGGCAGCAGGCTCCTGCGGATACACGCCGTTCTCGCGTGTACCATGCGCTGCGCGATGTCTCGTCCAGCTTGATGGTACAGGTGCGCCTGTAATGGGCGAGAACCAGGCCTGGGACCCGCCGACCATCTGAATGGCACCCAGGACGACCGACAACAAACCAGGACA
>JAYFSB010000206.1:0-4474 GCA_040946865.1 Burkholderia sp. | reverse complement strand
CGCCACCGCCAGCGTTGGCTGTTTCATTTTCGTTTGCCTTGCTCGGGTCATATCCACCTATCTATAACGGCTGGACCGCAGGGACGACGGACTTGATCAGCATTGCCTGAACACTGCCTAGCGATCCGTGGTTCGTAAATAGCATCGATTTCAACGCGACTGCGAAGTGGTTGACGGTCAACATCGATTTCGTTGCCAGGAGTCGCTTCCCGCATCCAAAGATCACCAGCAGTCATCCCGTGTACGACACCGTTGTCAAGCGCTGCCGGCACTTGAACTTCTTCCAGCACGACTGCTTTCTCGACGAAGTGCGCACGCCTCGCATCAAGCTGTCTGACGGGCCACATGGCGTTCGTCGAGCTCGAGTGGGTCGGCAAGCTGAAGGGCTTCACGCCGCTGTTCGAGGCCATGATGCTGATGCTCGCCGAGCAGATGTCGTTCACCGCAGTCGCCCGTACCGTCGACGAAATGTCCTACCAGCGCGGACACAACTACCTGACGCGCGTGGCTGATGCGCTCGAATGCAAAGTCGTGTTCGTAACAGAAGGCAAGGATACTGCGACGATCGCAGCGTTCATCAAAGGCGTCGAGACGAACCTGCCGAATGCTCGCATCACCTTCGACAAGTTTCACGTCGTCGCTCATGCGTCGAAAGCCGTGGATCCAATGCGGCGAATCGAGCAGCGAACCGATCTGGAACTCAAGGAATTGCGACGGTCGCTGCTGAAGGATCACGACCGACTGACCGCCGCGCAACGCGCCGATCTCGATGCCCTACTAATTCGTGAACGTCACGATCAAGCAGATCGCCCGCGCGAGATCGCCCGCGCGTGGCGCTATCGCGAGCAACTTCGGGAGATTCTCGATCGCAAGCAGATCAACATCGTCAGCGAAATGCTCGAGCAGTGGTGCACGAACGTCATGCGCTCGAAGGTCGATCCGATAAAGGACGTCGCCTGCATGATCCGCAGTCATTTCGACGGCATCGTCGCCTGGACCCAGACGCGTCAGACCAACGGCTTCCTGAAAGCCATCAACGGACTCTTCCAGGCCGCCAAGCGAAAGGCGCGCGGATACACCAACCTCACGACCATGTGCGCCGTGCTGTTTCTGATCGCCGGAAAGCTCAACTTCTCGAAGATCAATCCGCATGCCTCGTAATCCACTCATTTTTCAAGAGAGCCCTGGATAATCTGTCGCGCACCCTGCTGGATTAGCTAGTCGAGCACGCTCTTCGTTTCTGCTTTACCGCTGTTCGCTTCTTTCGTAGGCTTTTTCACGGGTGGCCGGTTCCGGCTTCCGCCGGGTTCGTTGGTTGTGCTGCTGACATGCAACATTCTCAGCTAAACCGCCACCGCCTTCTCAAACTTCCGTCTGCCCGCTGTACACCACTTTCGACAATAACTTCGCCTGAGCGCTAACTGATCTGGCGCGCTGCCGCAAGGGGCTGGTTCACCGATCGCTTACTGGTCACCTCAGTATCCCCTGCTCAAAGATTGAGCAGGGGATTCAATCACGTGGGTCAAAATTCGATGAAAACTACAGATCCAGGTGGGTCAACTCTGGGTGAACGTCAACACCACCGCTCGTCCGATCCGGACTTCAATCATGCCAACGGGTAGGCCGGTTTCGCGATCTCCGGTTTGATTGGTGGTGCTACGATGACCTCCGGCCTTATATCGCTCACGACCGTCACTGGCAGCAGCGTTGCCTCTGACGCTCTTTGCTCGGCACGTGATACCGGTGCCGCCAGGTGAGCGCCAGCTTCGCATTCAGACCATGCTCGCGGGCCAGCAGTTTAGCGACTGAAACACCTGGCTCGCACGCGGTGATTGCGATGCGACGCCGGAACTCAAAACTATGGTTCGGGCGTCCTTTGCGACTACCCGGCTTCTCTGTGTCTAACAAAGTGGTGTTCATCACTTCGAAAATGATGGACACCACTTTGGCGTCGATCTTTGCTGGTGTCTACGACGGCCATGCCGAGTCGCTTACAACAAGGGGAGCAGTCCGTTCGGAGACAGGGAAAATGGCCGATTTGAGCGAAATCATGTCTCATGCGCGATAGTCGTCGCCCCCCGTAGAGAGTTCGGCTCGTCGGCTCGTCGTTAGTCCGTCTGCCTGCATATAACGTGCCAGACACACTGGCTCTGCCGCTTTCAATTTCCTATGCATCAAGGTAGCGCATGCATAGCCGACGAATATTACAAGCGTTGTAACGGTTGTTATGGATCATGCCTTCGGTTGAGCTTTCAACTCGGGAAAACCGTAGGAAAACGTTTTACACGGCGCGTCGATCGGCAAATGCACAAGTTTGAGGATTTTTTGAGTAATTTTGTTGATTTGGTAGGGCTTGCTTGGAGTAATTGTTGTTTTTTTGCAAACATTAAGTCGGTGACACAATCAAGTGTCCGTGGCGAGTACGCCAAAAACAGTCCATCAAGTGGTCAAACAAACAAGTCAAAACAAAAAGTTGTCGAAGACTACCATTTCTATTATTTCTGATTTCGGAAAAAATTTATTTCTTTATTCGCGTGTGGCGACCCTAGGGTCCACCTCTACACTCACGATTCCCAGAGAGGCCAACCATCCGGGCGTGGCCATGTGAAGCCGATGTGGCGCTACCAGGTGGTTGCAGACCGTTATGAAACAAGGTCGACAGACCTGCTTTGACAGACCTGCTTTGCTTTTTTAGACAGACCTGCTTTTTTAGATGAAGGGAGCTCCACGAATGAAGAAGACTCTGATCGTTGCGGCCGCTGCAGCATCGTTCGCCACCGTCGCCCACGCGCAAAATAGCGTCACGCTGTACGGCATCCTCGACGCAGGCATCACGTACCAAAGCAATGTCGCCAACAAGTCGCGCTGGTTGGAAGGCACGGGCATCGACCAAAGCCTGTTCGGTCTCCATAGTTCGGAAGACCTGGGTGGCGGCCTGAAGGCAATCTTCACGTTGGAAAGCGGTTTCAACTTCGGTAATGGCCGCTTCTCGAACGACGGCGGCATGTTCAACCGCCAAGCCTTCGTTGGCCTGTCGAGCCAGTACGGCACAGTCACACTGGGTCGCCAGTACGACGCAGTTCAGGACTACCTGGCTCCGCTGACGGCAACCGGCTCGTGGGGCGGTACGTACTTTGCGCACGTCGGCAACTTCGACAACCTGAGCACGAACGGTGGCTACGCAACCAACAACTCGATCAAGTTCACGAGCGCGAACTACGCCGGCCTGCAATTCGGCAGCACGTACGCTTTCTCGAACAACACGAACTTCGGCAACAACCGTGTATACAGTGGCGGCGTGTCGTACCAGTTCCAAGGCCTGAAGCTGGCAGGTGCGTACTCGCAATTGAACAACCCGAACGCAGCTGGCACGAGCGGTGCGGTTGACCAGAACGCATTCGGCGCACAAGGCCGTGCCCGTACGTACGGCGCAGCAGCTGGCTACGCATTCGGCCCGGCACAAGTCGGCACTGCATGGACGCAAGCTCGCCTGGACAACGCCGTTGCAGGCGCAAACGTTCGCATCGACAACTACGAAGTCAACAGCAAGTACAACCTGACGCCGGCACTGGGTCTGGGCATCGCCTACACGTACTCGAACGGCCGCCTGGGCACGAACAACGCCCACTGGAACCAAGTTGGTCTGCAGGCCGACTACTCTCTGTCGAAGCGTACCGACGTGTACGCTCAGGCCGTGTACCAGCGCGCAAGCAACGGAGTGGCTGCTTCGATCTACAACGGCGATATCGCCGCGACAAATACCTCGTCGGGTATCAACCAGACCGCCGCTACGGTTGGCCTGCGTCACCGCTTCTAAGCTTGACGGCTTGTTTTGGCGGTCTTCGGCAAAAAGTGTCTTCTAGCGCTTTTTCTCGTTGTGTGCCGAGCCTGCTCAACAGGCCTCTGTTGAATTTCGAGTGGGTGATAAATTGCCCGATTTGCACGTGAGCGCCGATAGTCATGCATAGCAAGTTGTTCGAGACGGCTTTGGGTATCAGCGATCTGTGGTTCGTGAACGGCATCGATTTCGACGCGGCTGCGAAGCGGTTGATGGTCAACACCGATGTCGTTGCCGGCAGTCGCTTCCCGCATCCAGAGATCACCGGCGGCCATCCCGTGCACGACACCGTTGGTCAAGCGCTGACGACACTTGAACCTTCCAGAACGACCGCTTTCTCGAAGTACGCACGCCTCGCATCAAGCTGCCTGACGGCCGCGTGGCGCTCGTCGAGCCCCGAGTGGGGCCGGCAAGCGCTCAAGGGCTTCACGCTGCTATTCGAGGCAATGGTGCTAATGCTCGCCCAGCAGATGTCGTTCACCGCAATCGCCCGTACTGTCGGCGAGTCCTGGCATCGGGTGCACGCTATTTGCAAACGCTATGTCGAACTCGTGTTCGACGAGATCGACCTGTCCGACATGACGAGCATTGCCGTCGACGAAACGTCCTACCAGCGCGGACACCACTACCTGACGC
>JAYFSB010000205.1:0-4507 GCA_040946865.1 Burkholderia sp. | reverse complement strand
ACTTCGTTCATGATCGATTCGCTTCGCAGGCTTGACGACATCACGAATGCAGACACTTGATCAGCATTGCCTTAAGCCACCCAAGCCCTACGCGGCCGGTACCTGGGGGCCCCGCGGCAGCCAGCGCGATGCTCGCGCAGCACGGCACCTGCTGGCTCGAGGAAGAGAGCTGAAACACGCGTTTGCAACACGCCTGACGCGGCCCGTCCCGGTCGCGACTCGCCGGAGTCCACCGTATGAACACCGAACTCAATAAAGGGGGTGGCACTCAAATCTGAAGTGCAACACCTACCGAGAGGTATTGTGTTGCGACGGAAACCTACAAACACCTGAGTTGTGAAGAGCATACGCTGATCCAGCTGAACCTGGAGCAGGGATGTAAGCAGCGCGCTAGTTGCCTGGCAGGCCCGGCGCAATAATCCGCCTGACTGAACCCGCAGGGGCCGCTGTGGGCGACGGTCGAGCGGTTGCTGGTGAGCGGCACTCTCCCGAACGGATCGCGGGCATACTGCGAAACATGAATCCCGATGAGCCGGCCCTGCTGGCCAGTCACGCAACGATCTATACCGCGTTGTATGCCCTGCCGCGCGACCAGTTGCGAGCGGATCGTGCCCGGGCACTGGGAAGACGACCTGATCAAGCGCGCGCGTAATGCGTCTTCGGTCGCGACGCTGTTCGAGCGTACCTCGCTGTTCGTCACCCTGGGCAAGATGGAGAATACCGCCACCAACGCCGCCGTCACTTCGTTCGGCATGATCCTGAACCGCATCGACGCCCAGCGCCGTCTTTCCATGACCTATGATCAGGGACGGGAGATGGCCAGGCATGAGCAGCTTTGCGAGACCACCAGCATCACAGTCTACTTCGCTGAGCCGTATAGCCCTTGGCAGCGCGGGCGCAACGAGAACACTAACGGGCTGGCTGGGCCAGTACATGCCCAAGGGTACGGATCTGGCCGTGTTCTCCCAGGCCGAGCTCGACGACATCGCCTGGCAGATGAGCGCTCGCCCGCGCAAGAGCTTGGGCTGGACGTGTCCGGCCAACTGTTTATGCCCGAATCGTTCGCTGTTCGTCAGCATCATCATGAAATTGTTGCCTTGGGGGATGCCCTTCGGGCGCAACCGGCTTTTGTTGCACTTCAACCTTGAAACCGCCGGCAGCGCTTGAAGCCGTACGAGAAGTTCGCGGAAATGATTGAGCGTCATCGGGACGGAATCGCTGCTCATTGCAAACCTGAGAACAAGGTGCCGCTCGGCTTCATTGAAGGATTCAACAACGAGATCCACGTTATCCAGCGACGAGCGTATGGACTGCGTGACGAAGAGTATCTACGCCTGAAGATCCTCACGTGCATGCTGCCCAAGATCTGAAAAATGGTTCATTTTCGCCCACACGATTCCGCGAAGACTCTCAATAAAAGCAAGCCTGGAGGAGAAGTGATCGAGCCTCACGCATTCGAAAACCCGCAAGCGCAGTGCGAGGCGCTCGCGCAGGCGGTGCGCGCGGCACTGGCCGTGCCGCTCGCCGAGCACGCACGCGCGACGCTCGCCGTGTCGGGCGGCACCAGCCCGCGTCCGTTCCTGCAAACCCTGTCCACCGCCGAGCTCGACTGGGCCAAGGTCGACGTGAGCCTGGTCGACGACCGCTGGGTAGCCGACACCGACGGCGCGAGCAACGCGCAGCTGGTGCACGACACACTGCTCCAGAACGCCGCCGCCGGCGCGCGCTTCCTGCCGCTGGTCGACACCTCGGCCACGCTCGAGGCGCACGTCGCCGCGCTCAACGCGAACCCGACCTATCGGCTGCCGAACGTCGCCGTGCTCGGCATGGGCGAGGACGGCCATACCGCCTCGATCTTCGCCGACGCGCCCGAATGGGAGCTGGCGATCTCGACTTCCGAGCGCTACGTCGCTGTGCATCCGAGTGCTGCGCCTCATCCGCGCGTGAGCCTCTCGCTCGACGCGCTGCGCCGTGTCGACCGGTTGTTCCTGCTGATCGCGGGCACCCGCAAGCGCGAAGTACTGGAGGTCGCCGCCGCGGTGCCGCAGCGCAACGCAATTTCCCAACTGGCCAACGACAAGGGGACCCAGCTCGATGTCTACTGGTGCGCAAACTAAACCGGCTGCCGGCCAGCACGCTGACGGCCCGCGCCTGCTCGCCGACGTCGGCGGCACGAACGCGCGCTTCGCGCTGGAGACCGGCCCCGGTGAGATCACTCAGATCCGGGTCTATCCCGGCACCGACTACCCGACGCTGACCGACGCGATCCGCAAGTATCTGAAGGACGTCAAGATCAACCGCGTCAACCACGCGGCGATCGCGATCGCCAACCCGGTCGACTGCGACCAGGTGCGGATGACCAACCACGATTGGAGCTTCTCGATCGAAGCCACGCGCCGCGCGCTGGGCTTCGACACACTGCTGGTGGTCAACGACTTCACCGCGCTGGCGATGGCCCTGCCGGGCCTGACCGACGCACAGCGCCAGCAGATCGGCGGCGGCACGCGCCACCAGAACAGTGTGATCGGCCTGATGGGCCCGGGCACAGGCCTGGGCGTGTCGGGGCTGATCCCGACCGACGACCGCTGGATCGCGCTGAGCAGCGAGGGCGGCCATGCTAGCTTCGCGCCGATGGACGAGCGCGAGGACCTAGTCATGCAGTACGCGCGCAAGAAATGGCCACATGTCTCGTTCGAGCGCGTCTGCGCCGGGCCCGGCATCGAGATCGTCTATCGCGCGCTGGCCGGGCGCGACAAGAAGCGCATGCCTGCCAACTTCGGCACGCCCGAGATCGTCGATCGCGCGCATGAAGGCGACGCGCTCGCGCTCGAGGCGGTCGACGTGTTCTGCGCGATCCTCGGCACCTTCGCCGGCAACCTAGCGATCACGCTCGGCGCGCTCGGCGGCGTGTACATCGGCGGCGGCGTAGTGCTCAAACTCGGCGAGCTGTTCCTGAAGTCGCGCTTTCGTGAGCACTTCGAGTCGAAGGGTCGTTTCTCCGACTACTGCGCGAACGTGCCGACCTACCTGATCACGGCTGACTACCCGGCCTTCCTCGGTGTCTCGACGATCCTCGCCGAGCAGCTGTCGAACCGCTCGGGCGGTGCCTCCTTGGCGGTGTTCGAGCGGATCCACCAGATGCGCGATGTGCTGACGCCGGCCGAGCGGCGCGTAGCCGACCTCGCGCTTAATCACCCACGCTCGATCATCAACGACCCGATCGTCGACATTGCGCGCAAGGCCGACGTCAGCCAGCCGACCGTGATCCGCTTCTGCCGTTCGCTGGGCTGCCAGGGCCTGTCCGACTTTAAGCTGAAGCTGGCCATCGACCTGACCGGTACGATCCCGATGAGCCATAACCAGGTGCACCTGGGCGACACCGCCACCGACTTCGGCGCGAAGGTGCTCGACAACACCGTGTCGGCGATCCTGCAGCTGCGTGAGCACCTGAACTTCGAGCACGTCGAGCATGCCATCGACATCCTCAACAATGCGCGGCGCATCGAGTTCTACGGGCTGGGCAACTCGAACATCGTGGCCCAGGACGCGCACTACAAGTTCTTCCGCTTCGGTATCACGACCATCGCCTACGGCGACCTGTACATGCAGGCCGCCTCGGCCGCCCTGCTCGGCAAAGGCGACGTGATCGTGGCGGTATCGAAGTCGGGCCGCGCGCCCGAGCTGCTGCGCGTTCTCGACGTGGCGATGCAGGCTGGCACCAAGGTGATCGCGATCACCTCGAGCAACACGCCGCTGGCTAAGCGCGCCACCGTGGCGCTCGAGACCGATCACATCGAGATGCGCGAATCGCAGCTGTCGATGATCTCGCGGATCCTGCACTTGGTGATGATCGACATCCTCGCGGTGGGTGTGGCGATCCGGCGTGCCGCGCCGAACGCCGAGATCACAGAGACGGTCGCGCAGGCCAAGGTGCGCGCCGGCGAGGACGAATCAGCCGACGTGCTCGACTGGCTCAGCCACGGCACGGCCCCGGCCACGCGCGACTGAGCGACTGAGCTGGCCGGCCGTAAAGACAATGCTGAACAAGTGCCTGCATTCGTGATGTCGTCAAGCCTGCGCAAGCGAATCGATCATGAACGAAGTTGTCCTGGTTTGTTTCCGGTCGTCCTGGGTGCCGTTCAGATGGTCGGCGGGTCCCAGGCGCGGTTCGCATTTTTCGCGAGCCCGAATCCTCGACTTGTTGCCGTTCTTGCGGCGCGCCACCTCGTCGACTACGCCGTTGCGACGTGTGCGTCGATTCGTGAAGTCGCGTGCTTTGGGTGCCTTGCCATGAATCAGTGCCTTCTGACTCGCGTAGACGTTGTCGCCGTAGACGCGCCGCGCCTGCCCATGCAGCAGTTGCTGCATCGCGTGCTTGTCATGGACGTTGGCCGCCGTCACCACCGCGCTGTGAGCCAGGTCGCTTCTGGCTATCGACGCCAATGTGCAGCTTCATGCCGAAGTGCCAATTGCCGCTCTTCTTCGTCTGACGCATCTCGGGATCGCG
>JAYFSB010000204.1:0-4514 GCA_040946865.1 Burkholderia sp. | reverse complement strand
ACGTCCTCACCGAGCATCGGCATCTCAGTGCCGCACTTCGGGCAGGCCGGATCGGGTTCGAGCACGATCTCTTCGCGTAGCAGATGCGGCGGTAGTGGTGCCCGCGAGACGGGTTTCTTGCTGCTCGCGGCCTTGTCCTTGCCCCGTCTTCGCATGCTGCACATCGATAGCGCAGCGCCTGGCCGTCAGTTCCTCGAGCCGGATTTCGAGGTTCTCGATCTGGCGATCGAGTTACTCGGACTTGCGACCGAAGTCCATGCGTTTGAGCTTGTCGATTAGCGCTTTCAGGCGTTTGATCTCCTGATCACGCGCAGCCAGCTCTTGCACCATTTTCTCGAACGAGGCTTGTTGTTCTTCGATCGATGCCTGCTGCTCGAGCAACATCGACAACTGAGCGCTCGTCAGATGGGTTTTGCCACCGTCGGCCTACGGCCAGATAAACCGACCTCGCTCCCATCGCTTTGCAAGCCAGCCAGAACCCGTCATTAGTGGCCCACAGCATCTGACGAGATCGCCGCGCGGTGCCCACGGAAGATGAATAGGTGGCCACCCAGCGGATTTTCTTCGAGCGCTGTCTGTAGTCTGTACTTTCGCAGCCAGTCCCCGGAATCCGAAACACCTATCGGTGACGCCCGCCGCAAGCCAGATACGTGTACCGGTATGCAAAAAGATCATGATCGCAGACTTTGCAATACGGTTCGCAGCATATCGGGGTCGGCAACGCCATCGACCTTGACCACCACTCGTTCGATCCGGACTTCAATCGTGCCAACGGGTACGGCCGGTTTCGCGATCTCCGGTTTGATTGGTGGCGCTGCGATGACCGCCGGCCTCATATCGCTCACGACAGTCACTGGCAGCAGCGTTGCCTCTGATGCCCTTTGCTCAGTACGATACCGGTGCCGCCAGGTGAACGCCAGATTCGCATTCGCGACCATGCTCGCGGGCCAGTTTGGCGACTGAAACTCCTGACTCGCACGCGACGATTGCTATGCGGTACCGAAACTCAGGACTATAGTTCGGGCGTCCTTTGCGACTACCCGGCTTCTCTGTGTCTAACAAAGTGGTGTCTATCACTTCGAAAATGATGGACACCACTTTGGCGTCGATCTCTGCTGTCGTCTACGACGGCCATGCCGAGTCGCTTACAAGGGTGGGCGGTGTGAAGTAGGAGGCCAGCACCGATTCGTAGACCTTGGCCCAGAACGAATGGCAGAACTGGCTCTGCATACGCGAGTTGGTGGCGTTCGCGTGCAGCATGTGGGGCATCGCGAACAGCGCGATGGTGATAGCCGAGGCCTGGATCACGTGGGCCCCGAAGAACTCCCTTCCTTGCCTTGCCGAAGCGGCTAAAATCAGAATGAGGCGTATCCTAGCTGCCGGGCGGGGAGGCTGTCTTATCAAATCCTGCATGCCAGGTGGGGTAGAGCGGGCGAAATCATGTGCGGATACTACCAATACCCGTAGACGGTGACGAGTTTTTCAGGCGACGTTTTGGCCCTTTGCGACCGATTGTTTCCGTGCTGAAGCCGCGTCATGTCTCAGATTTTCGTATCCGAACATCGCGGCCTGACGGCGAAATTCAGACGAACGCGCGGCGAAGCCAAAAACGAACGCCTGGCCGGAAAGGAGCTAAGCCGTTGTTCGTGTTGTGAAAATTCGCCGCGCATCGCGTATAATTCGACTTTGCGCCCATAGGATCTGCCATGCATCTTACCCAAAAAGCACTCACGTTCGATGATGTGTTCCTCGTCCCGGCTTTCTCCGACGTCCTGCCGCGCGACACCAGCCTCAAGACCCAGCTTACGCGCAACATCGCCCTGAACATGCCGCTCGTGTCCGCCGCCATGGACACAGTGACGGAAGGCCGTCTCGCCATCGCGATGGCGCAGCAGGGTGGCGTCGGTATCGTCCACAAGAACCTCACGCCTACCGAACAGGCACGCGAAGTCGCGAAGGTCAAGCGTTTCGAGTCTGGTGTGGTCCGCGATCCGATCACCGTGCCACCGTCGATGAAGATTCGTGACGTGATCGCGCTGTCGCGCCAGCATGGCATTTCCGGTTTTCCGGTGGTGGAAGACGCGCAGCTGGTGGGTATCGTCACCAACCGCGACCTGCGCTTCGAAAGCCATCTCGACGAGCCGGCCAAGTCGATCATGACGCCGCGGGAGCGCCTGGTCATCGTCAAGGAGGGTACGCCGCTGGCCGAGGCCAAGGCGCTGATGCACAGCCATCGCCTCGAGCGCGTACTGGTCGTCAACGATGCCTTCGAGCTGCGCGGCCTGATGACGGTCAAGGACATCACCAAACAGACCGAGCACCCGGATGCCTGCAAGGACGAGCACGGCAAGCTGCGCGTGGGCGCGGCGGTCGGCGTCGGCCCCGGCAATGAAGAGCGCGTCGAGCTGCTGGTGCAGGCCGGCGTCGACGTGATCGTGGTCGACACGGCACACGGCCACAGCAAGGGCGTGCTCGAGAGCGCGCGCTGGGTCAAGCAGAACTTCCCGCACGTCGAGGTGATCGGTGGCAACATCGCCACGGCCGCCGCTGCCAAGGCGCTGGTCGAATACGGCGCGGACGCGGTCAAGGTCGGTATCGGCCCAGGTTCGATCTGCACCACGCGAATCGTGGCCGGCGTGGGCGTGCCGCAGATCAGCGCGATCGCCAATGTCTCGGAAGCGCTGCACGGCTCGGGCGTGCCCTGCATCGCAGATGGCGGTGTGCGTTTCTCGGGCGACGTGTCGAAGGCTCTGGCTGCCGGCGCGAATGCCGTGATGATGGGCAGCATGTTCGCCGGCACCGAGGAAGCGCCGGGCGACGTGTTTCTGTACCAGGGCCGCCAGTACAAGTCGTATCGTGGCATGGGCTCGGTCGGCGCGATGAAGGAGGGCACCGCCGATCGCTACTTCCAGGACAACTCTGCGAACATTGACAAGCTGGTGCCGGAAGGCATTGAAGGGCGTGTCGCCTACAAGGGTTCGGTCAACGCGATCCTGTTCCAGCTGGCGGGCGGCGTGCGCGCCAGCATGGGCTATTGCGGCTGTCGCACTATCACCGAGCTGCACGACAAGGCCGAGTTCGTCCAGATCACGGCGGCCGGCATGCGCGAATCGCACGTCCATGACGTGCAGATCACCAAGGAAGCCCCCAACTACCACGTGGACTGATTACCGATGAAGCTATTGCTGCGCGTCCTACTCGTCATCGATGCCCTACTGCTGCTCGCAGGTGGCCTGCTGTTCGTGCTGACGCCCTGGAAGGGGCTGTACGACGCGCTGCAACTGGTGCCGGTCGATCCGGCGATGGTCGGTCAGGCCTTCGGCATTGCGCTGCTCGGGCTGGCTTGGCTGTCCTTCCATGCCTCGGTCAACGGCGGCATGACCTCGGGCGTCGCGCGCGCTGTCGGCCATGTGAACTGGCTGATCGGCGTGCTAATGGTGGTCTGGCTGATCGGCCTGCATCGGCCCGAGTTGACCGCCTTCGGGCAGCTCGTGTCGGTGGTGCTGTTCGTGATCGGGCTGATCGGCGTGAGGCTGTCCTCGGCAGTGCGCCGGCGCGAGCGGGTGCAGCTGGTCGAGGCCAAGGCTTCGGCCGTGCAGCCCGCGCCGGTGGTGGTGCCGCCGCAGCCGGATGCGGTGCCGGTCGAGCCTGCCGCCGCGCGCATGGAGTCGGGCATCGATGCTAAGCCGGTGGTCCAGTCCGGCAGGATCGACGCAGTGCCTTCGTATGCGCCGCCGGCCACACCCGGTTCCGCCACGGATTCCCGCCTGCACGGTTCGTCCGGCACCCCGGCTGGCCAAGGCGATCCACCGGTTCACGGTTAATCTCGCTGCGCCTCGCGCGCTGTTTTTCGACTCTCTTGAAATTTGAGTGGGTTACGCGACATGTCGGTTGATCTTCGAGAAGGAGAAATTGTGGCGGCTCCGATTTTTCTAGGCACAGATTTGGGGTAAAGCGAGTCATCCAAACGTAAGTGATTGGTGAACCCGCCCCTTGCGGCATCAGGTCCGATCGGTTAGCGCTCAGGCGTCCGGTTGTCGAACAGACTTACCGAGATTTCACGGCAGCAGTGCTTCGTAGTCGTCGGCCATCTGCGCAAGCGGCAGCGCCTTGAACAGGCCGATGAGGTACTGATACACGTCGACGTTATTCGCCTTCGCCCCGGCCACCGTGTCGCTGAACAGCCAGTTCTTTCGTAAGCGACTCGGCAAGGCAGCGGTCCCCCATTCTCACGCGCGTGAGGCAAGATGATGAGCACGTGAAATTCATATGAATCACGTGAGATCGCGCCCACGATCAGCGATCGTGGGCGCGATTTATCTGGACTAGGCAGCGTTCACATTTACGGCTGGCCCAAACACGCAGGCAAGCGATGCAAACACGAGATAGCTCTCGGCAAGCTTGTCATATCGAGTGGAGACACGGCGAAAATGCTTAAGGCAATGCTGATCAAGTGTCTGCATTCGTGATGTCATCAAGCCTGCGAAGCGAATCGATCATGAACGAAGTTGTCC
>JAYFSB010000203.1:0-4520 GCA_040946865.1 Burkholderia sp. | reverse complement strand
CTTCGTTCATGATCGATTCGCTTCGCAGGCTTGACGACATCACGAATGCAGACACTTGATCAGCATTGCCTTAACCCACATGTCGCGTAACCCACTCAAATTTCAAGAGAGCCATACCTCTCGGTATGGTGTTGCACTTCAGATTTGAGGCCGCCCGTCAAAAACGCCGCGGCCAGCGGACAATTCGCTATCTCCGGCGCGGGCGGTGAGATTCGCTGTTCAGCGTGCACCGGCTTTCTGCCCGCCCGAGGGCGGGCAGAGCGCGCGCAGCGTTTCCTTGACAGTCGAGATGCGGATCGCCAGGTCGGGCATGCGCGTCTCGATGCGCAGCTTGTCCTGGCCGGCGAGCTTGACGTGCTTGTGTTTCTGTACCATCTCAATAATGCGCATCGGGTCGATTGGCGGGCTCGGCACGAACTGCAGACCGATCACGGCCTCGCTCGCGTCGATCTTGTTGATGCCAAGCGGCTTGGCCGCCAGCCGCAGCCGGTGCGTCTCGACCAGCGAGTTGGCCTGCTGCGGCAGCTTGCCGAAGCGGTCAATCAGTTCCTCCTGGATCGCGTCGATCGACTCGCCGTACTCGCAGTTCGCCAGCCGCTTGTAAAGCGACAGGCGCTCCTGCACGTCGGCGCAGTAATCGGCCGGCAGGATCGCCGGTGTATGCAGGTTGACCTCGATGGTGGCGGCCAGCGGCGCGAGCAGGTCCGGTTCGCGGCCGTTCTTGAGCGCCTTGACCGCGTCGTTGAGCATATCGGTGTAGAGCTGGAAGCCGATCTCGTGAATTTCGCCTGATTGCTTGTCACCGAGCACCGCGCCGGTGCCGCGGATCTCCAGGTCGTGCATCGCCAAGTAGAAGCCCGAGCCGAGTTCCTCCATCTGCTGGATCGCCTCGAGCCGGCGCTGTGCCTGCTTGGTCAGCGACTGCGGATCGTGCACCAGCAGGTAGGCATAGGCTTGGTGATGCGAGCGACCGACGCGCCCACGCAGCTGGTGCAGCTGGGCTAGGCCGAACTTGTCGGCGCGATGCATGATGATGGTGTTCGCGCTCGGCACGTCGATGCCGGTCTCGATGATGGTGGTGCAGAGCAGGACGTTGGCGCGCTGGCCGACGAAGTCGCGCATCACGCGCTCGAGCTCGCGCTCGTGCATCTGGCCGTGCACGATCGAGATGCGCGCCTCAGGCACCAGCTCCTCGAGCATGGCCTTGCGGTTCTCGATGGTCTCGACCTCGTTGTGCAGGAAGTAGACCTGGCCGCCGCGCTTCAACTCGCGCAGCATCGCCTCGCGGATCACGCTGTCCTCCTCACGCCGCACGAAGGTCTTGATCGCCAGCCGCTTTTGCGGCGCGGTGACGATCACGGAGAAGTCGCGTAGGCCTTCCAGCGCCATGCCCAGCGTGCGCGGGATCGGCGTGGCGGTCAGCGTCAGCACGTCGACCTCGGCGCGCAGTGCCTTGAGCGTCTCCTTCTGGCGCACCCCGAAGCGGTGCTCCTCGTCGATGATGACCAGGCCCAGCCGCTTGAACTGCACGTCCGAGGACAGCAGCTTGTGGGTACCGATCACGATGTCGACGCTACCATCGTTGATCTGGCCGATCACGGCATTGACCTCCTTGGTCGACTTGAAGCGTGACAGCTCGGCCACGCGCACCGGCCAGTCGGCAAAGCGGTCGATGAAGGTCTGGGTGTGCTGCTCGGCCAGCAGCGTGGTGGGCGAGAGTAGGGCGACCTGCTTGCCACCCATCGCGGCGATGAAGGCCGCGCGCAGCGCCACCTCGGTCTTGCCGAAGCCGACGTCGCCGCAGACCAGCCGGTCCATCGGCTTGCCGCTGGTCATGTCGCCGATCACAGCCGCGATTGCGGCGGCCTGGTCGGGCGTTTCCTCGAAGCCGAAGCTGTCGGCGAACTTCACGTAGTCGCGCGGCTCGAGCGTGAAGGCATGGCCCTCGCGCGCGGCGCGGCGCGCATAGAGGTTGAGTAGCTCGGCCGCGGTATCGCGGATCTGCTGCGCCGCCTTGCGCTTGGCGCGTTCCCATTGACCGGAGCCCAGCGAGTGCAACGGCGCGCTGTCGGGGTCGGCGCCGCTGTAGCGCGAGATCACGTGCAGCTGAGACACCGGCACGTAGAGCTTGCTTTCGCCGGCGTATTCGAGATGCAGGAACTCGGTGTCGCCCTCGCCGAGATCCATCGATACCAGCCCCATGTAGCGGCCGATGCCGTGCTGCATATGCACCACCGGATCGCCGACCTTGAGCTCGGAGAGGTCGCGCACCATCGCGTCGACGTTGCTGGCCTGCTCTTGGCGGCGCCGGCCTGCGTGGCGGCCGGTGGTGCCGTACAGCTCGGTTTCGGTGACGATCGCGTAACCCTCGCCGGGCACCGTGAAGCCGCTGGTCAGCGGTGCCACGCCAAGCGCGAAACGTTCGTTGCTGACAAGCCAGGACGCGTAGCTGTCGTTGCCGACCGGGTGTAGTCCGTTCTCGGCGAACAATTGCGCGATGGTCTCGCGGCGGCCCGCCGATTCGACCGTGAACAGCACGCGGTTCGACGTGCTCGCGAGATAGGCGCGTAGCATGGCGAGCGGATCCTCAGCCTGGCGCTCCAGCGCCAGCGGCGGTAGCGCGGTGGCCCATCCGCCCGGCACCTGGGCCGGTAGCACCACGCGCGCGAAGGGCTTGGCGAGCGTGTAGAAATCCTCGTCGGACAGGAACAGACGCTGCGGTTCGAGGATCGGCCGCTCGCGGTCGTGTGAGAGGAAGTTGTAGCGCTGCTTGGTATCGGCCGTGAAACGGCGGATCGCGGTGTCCAGGTCGCCGCTGAACACCAGGTGTGCTCGCGGCGGCAGGTAGTGGAACAGCGTGGCGATGTCATCGAAGAACAGCGGCAGGTAGTACTCGATGCCCGCCGAGGGCACGCCGTTGCCGATGTCGCGATAGATCGGCGCGCGGCTCGGGTCGCCCTCGAAGGTCTCACGCCAGCGGTTGCGGAAGGCGGTGCAGGCCGCCTCGTCGAACGGGAACTCGCGGCCCGGCAGCAGGCGCACGTCGCGCACCGGGTAGAGGCTACGCTGCGTGTCGGGGTCGAAGGTGCGGATCGAGTCGATCTGGTCGTCGAACAGATCGATCCGGTAGGGCAGCGGCGAGCCCATTGGGAAGAGGTCGATCAGCGAGCCACGCACACAGTATTCGCTCGGACGTACCACCTGACTGACGTGCTCGTAACCAGCCAGAGTCAGCTGCGCCTTGAGCTTGGCCTCGTCGAGCCGCTCGCCCTGGGTGAAAGCGAAGGTGTAAGCGGTCAGAAAGGCGGCCGGCGGCATACGGTAGAGCGCCGTGGTGGCCGGTGCCAGCAGGATGTCGCAGCGCCCTTCGCCGAGATCGTGCAGGGTGGCCAGCCGCTCCGAGACCAGGTCCTGGTGCGGCGAGAAGGTGTCGTAGGGCAGGGTTTCCCAATCCGGCAGCAGGCGCACGCGCGCGTTCGGCGCGAAGAAGCCGATTTCCTGCGAGAGCCGCTGTGCGTCGACGGCATGGGCGCAGATCACCACGACCAGCGGCACCTCACCCTGGTGGGCCGACAGGTAGCGGGCGATCGCGAGGGCATCGGCGGAGCCGTACGCGCCATCGAAGGCAAAGCGCTGGCCCGATTTCACGAGTGCGACGGGGGACGACGGGGTGCTGGCGTTTTCTGGCATGGACGAGGCTGGAATGGCGTGCGCCGGGGCGCGGCGAGCGGCACGGCGGCCGAGGCGAAATACCTGACGGTTTCAAGGTTGAAGTGCAACAGAAGCCGGTTGTGCCCGAAGGGCATCTCCCAAGGCAACGATTTCATGATGATGCTTGACGAACATCGAACACTTCGGGCATGAACAGTTGGCCGGACGCGTCCAGCCAAGACTCTTGCGTGGGCGGGCGTTCATCTGCCAGGCGATGTCGTCCAGCTCGGCCTTGGAGAACACGGCCAGATCCGTACCCTTTGGCATGTACTGGCGCAGCAGCTCGTTAGTGTTCTCGTTGCGCCCGCGCTGCCAAGGGCTATGCGGATCAGCGAAATAGACCGTGATGCCGGTAGTCTTGCAGAGCTGCCCATGCCTGGCCATCTCCCGTCCCTGATCATAGGTCATGGAAAGACGGCGCTGGGCGTCGATGCGGTTCAGGATCATGCCGAACGAAGTGACGACGGCGTCGGCGGTGGCGTTCTCCATTTTGCCCAGAGTGACGAACAGCGAGGTGCGCTCGACCAGCGTCGCGACCGAAGACGCATTACGCGCGCTCTTGATCAGGTCGGCTTCCTAGGGTAGGTTTACATTTAAAAAAATGTGTTTATATCCTATCTTTTGCGTAACGAGATAGTACGGTACGAACGTTACTGAGCGACGAAATATGGAACAAAGCCCAAGCTATCCTGCCGGGCAAGGAAGGCGACCGTGGCCGAATGGCATCCAACAATCGCTGGTTCCTCGAAGCAGTGCTGTGGATTGCCCGAACCGGCAGTCCATGGCGCGATCTTCCCGCGGAATTCGGC
>JAYFSB010000202.1:0-4525 GCA_040946865.1 Burkholderia sp. | reverse complement strand
CGACAACAAACCAGGACAACTTCGTTCATGATCGATTCGCTTCGCAGGCTTGACGACATCATGAATGCAGACACTTGTTCAGCATTGCCTAAACACATTTTTCCAAATGTAAACCTACCCTAGGGGCGCTTTCCATAGACCTGCCGGTTGGCATGGCTTCTGGCAATGGGCAACGGGACGATTCACTCGTCGTCGCAGTCGTTCTTTAACGCTTCGCCGGCACGGCCATCGACACGTTCGCGCAACTCCTTGCCGGGCTTGAAATGCGGTACGTACTTCTCGGGTACCTGCACCTTCTCACCCGACTTCGGGTTGCGGCCCACGCGGGCCGGACGGCGGTTGAGACCGAAGCTGCCGAAGCCGCGAATTTCGATGCGATGCCCTTTGGACAATGCGTCCGACATCGCATCGAGCATCGTTTTCACCGCGAAATCTGCATCCTTGAGGGCAAGTTGCGGAAATCGCGTTGCCAACTGGGCGACCAACTCGGATTTGGTCATACTTCAGCAGACCTCGCGAGGCTTACTGGTTTTGGCCGTCGAGCTTTGCCTTCAGCAGCGCGCCGAGGTTCGTCGTGCCGCTGGCAGCCGAGCTGTTGTCGGATTGCAGACCGCGGATAGCTTCCTGCTGCTCAGCCGAATCCTTGGCCTTGATCGACAGGTTGATGCCGCGCGACTTGCGATCGATGTTGATCACCATCGCGTTGACCTTGTCGCCTTCCTTCAGTATGTTGCGTGCGTCCTCGACGCGATCCTGCGAGATTTCCGATGCGCGCAGGTAGCCTTCGATGTCGCCCGTCAACGTGACGACGGCCCCCTTCGCGTCGACCGTCTTCACGACGCCGTCGACGATCGAACCCTTGTCGTTCATCGCGACGTAGTTGCTGAACGGATCGCCTTCGAGCTGCTTGATGCCCAGCGAGATGCGTTCCTTCTCGACATCGATGCCCAGCACGATGGCTTCGACTTCGTCGCCCTTCTTGTACTTGCGAACGGCTTCCTCGCCCGACTCGCTCCACGACAGGTCCGACAGGTGGACCAGGCCGTCGATGCCGCCCGGCAGACCGATGAACACGCCGAAGTCGGTGATCGACTTGATAGCACCGATAATTTTATCGCCTTTCTTGAAGTTGCGGCTGAAGTCATCCCACGGGTTCGGCTTGCACTGCTTCATACCGAGGCTGATACGACGACGGTCTTCGTCGATCTCGAGGACCATGACTTCGACTTCATCGCCCAGCTGGACAACCTTCGAGGGCGCAACGTTCTTGTTGGTCCAATCCATTTCCGACACGTGGACCAGGCCTTCGATGCCCGATTCCACTTCGACGAATGCGCCGTAGTCGGTGATGTTCGTGACCTTACCAAACAGGCGCGTGCCCGACGGATAACGGCGAGAGATGCCTTCCCACGGATCGTCGCCCAGCTGCTTGATACCCAGCGAGACGCGATTCTTTTCCTGGTCGAACTTGAGGATCTTGGCGGTGACTTCCTGGCCGACCGAGAGGACTTCGCTCGGGTGACGTACGCGACGCCATGCGATGTCAGTGATGTGCAGCAGGCCGTCGATGCCGCCGAGGTCAACGAACGCGCCGTAGTCGGTGATGTTCTTGACCACGCCGTTGACGATCGCGCCTTCCTTCAGCGTCTCGAGCAGCTTGGCGCGCTCTTCGCCCTGGGTGGCTTCGATGACGGCGCGGCGCGACAGCACCACGTTGTTGCGCTTGCGGTCGAGCTTGATGACGCGGAACTCGAGCGTCTTGCCTTCGTACGGTGTGGTGTCTTTGACCGGACGCGTATCAACCAGCGAACCCGGCAGGAAGGCACGGATGCCGTTGACCATCACGGTCATGCCGCCCTTCACCTTGCCCGTGATCGTGCCGGTGACGAGTTCGTTGTTGTCGAGTGCCTTTTCCAGCGACAGCCACGAAGCCAGACGCTTCGCCTTGTCGCGCGACAGGATCGTGTCGCCATAGCCGTTTTCCAACGCGTCGATCGCGACGGACATGAAATCGCCCGACTGAACCTCAACCTCGCCCTGATCGTCCAGGAATTCCTCGATGGGAATGTAGGCTTCGGACTTGAGACCTGCGTTGACGACCACGAAGTTGTGGTCAACACGCACGACTTCGGCAGAGATCACTTCGCCGGCGCGCATGTCTTGACGGGTCAGTGACTCTTCGAACAGGGCTGCAAAGGATTCGGTATTCGGGGTGGAGGTTTGCAGGTCGGACATAAAAATCGGATTGTGCATGGTTCCGCGCCGTTTTTCTTGCCTGGGCCACCTGGCCTGGCTGGCGGTGCGATCGCCACACGGGGTTAAGGGTTGAAACACTCTTCGGGAACCGGCCCGCGCCGGACGCCTGAAGCACCTACTGCCACTGCATGCTGGGTACTGCCTGACTCGCTTCGCCGTCGGCAGATTCAGGCCGGCTGGGCCGAGGCTTCCCGGCACCAGACCAAGACCTGCTCGACCGCTTGTTCGATCGTCAGGCTCGAGGTATCGAGCAGCTTCGCATCCTCCGCGGGCTTGAGCGGCGCGGCCGCGCGGTTGCTGTCTCGCGCGTCCCGCTCACGCAAATCCTGGAGCAATTCTTCAATACTAGCAGAAAAACCTTTTTGCATCAATTGCTTATGCCGGCGCACCGTGCGAGCCTCGACACTCGCCGTCAGGAACACCTTGAGGCCGGCGTCGGGGAAGATCACGGTGCCCATGTCGCGGCCGTCCGCGACCAGCCCCGGGGTCTTGCGGAAGGCCCGCTGGCGCGCCACCAACGCGGCCCGCACGCCGCCGTGCACGGCGATCGCCGAGGCACGGTTGCCGACCGCCTCGGCACGGATCTGGTTCGAGACATCGACCCTGTCGAGCTGCGCGCAGCCATCGCGGAAAGTGATGCGCAGGTCGCCGACCAGCTTTGCCAGCCGCGCCTCATCGTCGGGCTCGATCCCGTAGCGTTGACTCGCGAGCGCCGCAAGTCGGTACAACGCGCCACTGTCGAGCAGGTGGAAACCGAGGCGTGCCGCCACCAGTGTGGCGACGGTGCCCTTGCCGGAAGCGGTCGGACCGTCGATCGTGATGACGGGGGGGGGATGGAATGGTCGGGTCGATTTCATCTAAACAAACAGCTCAGCGCTTCGCGAGCGCGGTGAAACGGTCGAAATAGTCGGGAAAGGTCTTGGTCACGCACTTCGGGTCGTTGATACGCACCGACACGCCGCCGAGGCTGGCCAGCGAGAAGCACATCGCCATGCGGTGATCGTCATAGGTGTCGATCGCCGCATTCGGCAGCAGCTGCGCGGGCGGCGTCACGACCAGGTAGTCGACACCCTCCTCGACGGTGGCACCGACCTTGCGCAGCTCGGTCGCCATCGCGGCGATCCGGTCGGTTTCCTTGACGCGCCAGCTAGCGATGTTGCGCAGCGTGCTGGTGCCGTTGGCGAACAGTGCGGTGACCGCGATCGTCATCGCCGCGTCGGGGATCAGGTTGAAGTCCATGTCGATCGGCTCGAGCTTGCTGTGATCGTGGCCGATCCCGCGCACCTCGATCCACTCGTCGCCCATCGAGACGTTTGCGCCCATACGCATCAGCGCCGAGGCGAAACCAACGTCGCCCTGGATGCTGGCGCGGCCGACGCCCTCGACGCGCAACGGGCCGCCACCGAGCGCACCGGCCGCCAGGAAATACGACGCCGAGGAGGCATCGCCTTCGACCATGATGCTGCCCGGCGAGCGGTAGCGTGTGGCCGGCACCGTGAAGCGCTGCCAGCCGTCGCACTCGACGTGCACGCCGAAACGTGCCATCAGCTTGATGGTGATCTCGATATAGGGCTTGGAGATTAGCTCGCCCTCCACCTCAAGCACGCTCGCGCCGCCCGGCTGGCCGACCAGCGGCAGCGCCATAAGCAGCGCAGTCAGGAACTGGCTGGAGACATCTCCGCGCCCCCGGATCGGGCCGTTGATCGCGGTCGCGGCCGGGCGGATCCGCAGCGGCGGGAAACCTTCATTCTGCTCGTAGTCGATCGCGGCACCGATCTGACTCAGCCCGTCGACGAGGTCGCCGATCGGCCGCTCGTGCATGCGCGGCACGCCATGCACGCGGTAGTCGCCGCCGTTCACGGCCAGCACGGCCGTCAGCGGCCGCACCGCGGTGCCGGCATTGCCGAGGAACAGGTCGGCCGTCTTGGCGAGGAACGCGCCGCCGGTGCCGGTCACCACGCAAGTGTCGCCGTCGCGCGACAGCGTCACGCCGAGCGCAGCCAGCGCGGCCAGCATCACGTGTGTGTCGTCGGAGTCGAGCAGGTTGATGATCGTCGTCACCCCCTCGGACAGCGCGGCCAGCAGCAACACGCGGTTCGAGATGCTCTTCGAGCCGGGCAGGCGCACCGTGCCCGAAGCCTTGGAATACGGACCGAGATCGAGGAATTTCATAATGATCCTGTTAAGGCAACGCTGATCAAGTGTCTGCATTCGTGATGTCGTCAAGCCTGCAAAGCGAATCGATCATGAACGAAGTTGTCCTGGTTTG
>JAYFSB010000201.1:0-4572 GCA_040946865.1 Burkholderia sp. | reverse complement strand
GCCTTGCTCGGGTCATATCCACCTATCTATAACGGCTGGACCACGGGGACGGTGAACTTGATCAGCATTGCCTAAACGCCGATAATGGATCGCTTACAAACGAATCGAATCGCGTATGCGCTGGATATCGCGGCTATCGCCGCGCGCTGAGGTCTCCTCGCTCAGTGCGTGACGCGAGTCATGCCGCCGCTCGACAGCAGACGGACGCGATCGCCTGCGCGGAACACTTCCGGCGTGGCAGCCTGCGTGATCGAGCGCAGATCACCGTTATCAAGGCGCACGGTGATTTCCACACCGTTGGCCGAACTCATGTCCTGGCCGATCGCATTGCCCGCGCTTGCGCCGGCGAGGCCGCCGGCGATCGCAGTCAGGATCGAACCCTTGCCACCACCGATCGCACTGCCGGCCACAGCACCGAGCGCGCCGCCGCCAAGCGTGCCGAGCGTCGAGCCGGTGCCGCTCTCGATGCGCACCGCGCGCACGCTCTCGATAGAACCAAGGCGCACCGTCTGTTCGCGCTGCGCCTGGCTCGCGCTATAGACATCGGCGGAACCCGGCGGCGTGAAGCAGCCTGCGAGCAATACCGAGACGGTGATTATCGCGGCGAGCGTGAAAGTTTTCCTGGTCAGCATGTGTGGTTTTCTCCAAAAAATCTCATTCGATACTGTAGCCGAACGCGGTCTTGAAGCGGGACAGGATTTCCGCGCGGCCAAGCGTGTACGTCTGCGGGCCCGAGTGAGCGATCTTGATCGACCCCATCAGGCTCGCGAGGCGGCCGATGGTTGCCCAGTCCAGTCCCTTTTCGATCCCGTACAGCAGGCCGCCGCGGAAGGCATCGCCGCAACCGGTCGGATCGACAATCTTCTCGGCCTGCACGACCGGGATCTGCTCGGTGCCGTCGCGGTGACGAATCGTGGCACCATGTTCGCCACGCGTGATGATCAGGGCCAGAACCCGGCTCGCGATCTCGTCTTCTGACCAGCCCGTCTTGCCGCTCACCAGTTTGGCTTCGTAGTCGTTAACAGCGAGATAGGTCGCAAGTTCAATGCTGCGCCGCAGCGTGTCGCGGTCGAACAGCGGCAGGCCCTGGCCCGGATCGAACACGAAGGGCACGCCGGCATGAGCCAGCTCCTCGACGTGCTGGACCATGCCCTGGAAACCGTCCGGGCCGACGATCGCGAGCTTGATGCCCTGCGCCTCGCCGGCGTGGTTCAGATGCGACTGCATCATCGCGCCCGGGTGAAAGGCGGCGATCTGGTTGTTGTCCAGGTCGGTGGTGATCATCGCCTGGGCCGAGTGCGTGTCGGGCACCACGCGCACGAACTGGCGCGACAGGCCGAGCGAGTCGAAGCGGTCGAGATAGAGCTGCGCGTCGATCGCGCCGACCGTGCCCATCACGCTGGCCTCGCCGCCCAGCGCGTGCAGTGCGTAACCGATGTTGCCGGCGCAGCCGCCAAACTCGCGGCGCATGGTCGGCACCAGGAAGCTCAAATTGATGAGATGAACCTGATCGAGCAGGATGTGCTCCCGGAACCGCCCTTCGAAGGTCATGATGTTGTCGTAGGCGATCGAACCGCAAATCAGCGTAGCCAAGGTCGTTCCTGTTCAGTAGTTGGGACTGCTGCAGATGAAAATGACGCGCGCCATGCCGGGGCACACGTACGGCTGAATCCGGCGGCAAAACTTACTTCAGTGCGGCAAGCGCAGCGTCATAGCTCGGGTCGTTCTTGATTTTTTCAACGAGTTCCGTGTAAATCCCCTTGTCGTTCGCGTCGATGACCACCACCGCGCGTGCCGTCAGGCCGTTCAGCGGGCCGTCTATGACGTCGACGTCATAGGCGTTCGCAAAATTGCGGCCGCCGCGGAAGGTCGAGACGGTCGACACGTTGGCCAGGCCCTCGGTGGTGCAGAAGCGCTTGGCCGTGAACGGCAGGTCGCCAGAGACGGCCGCGATCGGCGACCTAGTTTTGAGGCATCGAACATGGTCAGTTCGATCGACGGTCAGGCCAGCGCGGATGCTCGCGCAATTCGACAGCGGCACCTTCAGCTCGAGCACGCGCGTGCCGTCGAGCTGGCTCAGGTCGGAGGTACCCAGACGCAGGCCGTCGATCGCGTGCGGCGGCGGGCGATTCGCGTGTCATCGCGAAATAGACGCGGCCGTCCGCTTCCGATTCGGTGGCGAAGAGCTCGGCCTCAGGCGGCGTGGTGCTGCGCGGCGCGAGATGGACACGGACGTCGTCGGCTTGCGGTTCAGCTGCGTCGCGAGGCAGGGCGGCGATATCGGCGGCGCTGGCCGTGTGGTCGGGAGCGAGCGGCGCGCTGGCAGCGGAGAAACCCGTCGCTGCGTCAGCCGCGGTGCCGGCGGCTGACGCAGCGACGCGCATGAGGCCCGCCTCGCTGGCCGGCACCTCACCCGCGGGCACGGCCGCGATCGGCACTAGCGGGGTTGTGTCGGTGTTGTCGCTGTTGTGGTACAGCTTGAGATCGATGCCGCCGTCGAGCCAGGATGCCCACATGTTCCAGGCACCCGGCGTGAAATGGCCGTCAGCGGCCTGCGTGGGCGCGGTCTCGACAATCGCCTGGGCCAGCTCGGGATCGGGGTCGACCAGCGAGTTCGCGGCGTCGAACACCCGCTGGCAGTGTCTACAACGTCTACAACGCGCGAGCCCGCCATGCAGCGTCAGGGGCTCCGATTGAATCCGGAAGACGGTTTCACCACAACAGTGGGGGCAGCTCGTCACGAGTGGCATGGTCAGCCGGGCAGCGGGTCCGGAGTGATGGACAGCGCCTATTCTAATCTAATGGCTTTCCCGCCGGGTTCCGGCGAGGCATACCCAACCTTCGTGCTCGCGCCAGACCGAGATGTCGACATAGCGCGCATAGACGCTGGCGATCTCCTCGGCCTGCCGCGCGAGCACGCCTGACAAGGCAATGTGACCGCCCGGCCTGACCTTGGATGCGAGCATCGAAGCCATCAGCTTGAGCGGGTTCGACAGGATGTTGGCGACCACGATGTCGAATTCGCCGGCTGGACAGTCGTCGGGCAGGCCATAGGTGACTTCGGTGCGGTTGCGTTCGCTGTTGTGGCGCGCCGATTCGACCGCCTGCGGGTCGATATCGATGCCAATCACCTGACCCGCGCCGCACTTCCTGGCCAGGATCGCCAGGATGCCGGAGCCGCAGCCGTAGTCGAGCACCGACTGGCTCACTTCGACGGTCTGCTCGAGCCATTCCATGCAGAGCCGCGTGGTAGGGTGGCTGCCGGTACCGAAGGCCAGACCCGGATCGAGTTCGAGCACTAGCGCATCGGGATCGGGCGCGGCGTGCCAGGCCGGCACTACCCAGATCCGCTCGCCGATCGGGATCGAGTCGAATTGCGATTGGGTGATGCGCACCCAGTCCTGCTCTTCCACCTCGTGCACCGCATGCGCGGGCGCGGCGTCGAGCCCGATCTCGTTGGCGGCGGCCGCCAGCAGCACGGCCGGGTCATGCGCCTCGGCGATCAACGCGATCACGCACGAATGCTGCCAGGCGGTGCGCGCGGGCGTGAGGCCGGGTTCGCCGAACAGCGGCTGCTCGTCGGGCGTGCCGGCATCGGTGTCCTCCACCGACACCGACAGCGCACCGAACTCGATTAGCGCATCGGAGAGCGCTTCGGCATGCTCGCGCGTGAGCTCAACGACGACTTCCCGGTAGCTCATGCTCAGGCCTCTTCCGGCGCGACCTGCTGCTTCGCAGCGAGCCGGCTTTCCAGATAGTGGATGCTGGTGCCGCCTTCCACGAACTTCGAGTCCAGCATCAGCTCGCGGTGCAGCGGGATGTTGGTCTGGATGCCCTCGACCACCATTTCCGACAGCGCGATGCGCATGCGCTGGATCGCCTGTTCGCGCGTGGCACCATAGGCAATCAGCTTGCCAATCATCGAGTCGTAGTTGGGCGGCACGAAATAGCCGTTGTAGGCGTGCGAATCGACGCGGATGCCGGGACCGCCTGGCGTATGCCAGGAGGTGATGCGGCCCGGCGAGGGCGTGAACTTGAACGGATCCTCGGCGTTGATCCGACATTCGATCGCGTGGCCGCGGAACTGGATGTCGCGTTGGCGCAGCGAGAGCTTCTCGCCGGCGGCGATCTTGATCTGTTCCTGCACGATGTCGACACCCGTAATTAGCTCGGTGACCGGGTGCTCCACCTGCACACGCGTGTTCATCTCGATGAAGTAAAACTCGCCGTTCTCGTAGAGGAACTCGAAGGTGCCGGCGCCGAGATAGCCCATCTTCTTGCAGGCGTCGGCGCAGCGGTCGCCGATCCGGTCGATCAGGCGGCGCGCGATGCCGGGTGCCGGTGCTTCCTCGATCACTTTCTGGTGGCGGCGCTGCATCGAACAGTCGCGTTCGCCGAGCCAGAGCACGTTCTTGTGCGCGTCGGTCAGCACTTGGATCTCGATATGGCGCGGATTCTCGAGGTACTTCTCCATGTAGACCTGCGGATTGCCGAAGGCCCGGCCGGCCTCCTCGCGGGTCATGTTGACCGCGTTGACCAGCGCCGCTTCCGTGTGCACCACCCGCATGCCGC
>JAYFSB010000200.1:0-4574 GCA_040946865.1 Burkholderia sp. | reverse complement strand
TGCCTTGCTCGGGTCATGTTCACCGATCTATAACGGCTGGACTACAGGAACGGTGGACTTAATCAGCATTGCCTTAATGCAATTGAAGAACCGTTCGACCAGGTTGCGTGTACGGTAGAGCACACGGTTGTAGCGGCGTTTTGTCTTGTGATTCGAACGCGTGAGAATCACGACCTTTGCATGGCTGGCCCGAATTCGTTGCACGAAGCGGTCAGCATCGTAGCCCTTGCTGCGATAATCGCTCCGGTGCGCAGATGCTCGACCAGTTGTGCCGCGCACGAGATGTCGGCGACCCGTCCTTCAGTGATGATCAGTCGCAATGGGCGACCCTTCGAATCCACCGCCAAATGTAGTTTGGTCTCAGTCCGCCTCGGGAACGTTCAAGCGCTTGTGGCCCACTTTTTTAAGGCCCCGGCCGAATGCTGGTGCGCTCGCACGATCGTCGAATCGATAAGGATGTACTCGATTTCCGTCTCGTCTGCCAAAGCATTCGTCACCCGCAGCCAGACACCCTGGCTTCGCCAGCGCGAGAAATGGATATATACCGTATGCCATCGGCCGAATTCCGCGGGAAGATCGCGCCATGGACTGCCGGTTCGGGCAATCCACAGCACCGCTTCGAGGAACCAAGCGATTTCCTTACCCGGCAGGATAGTTTGGACTTTGTTCCATATTTCGTCGCTCAGTAACGTTCCATACTATCTCGTTACGTAAAAGACAGGATATAAACACATTTATTTAAATGTAAACAGAACTTAGTTCTTTCGATTGAGCTCTTCTGCGATCCAGGTCTGCAGCTCGCCGATCCCGCGCTCCAGCGAATACTGAGGCGTCCAGGCGAGATTCCCCAGCGATTCGCTCAGATCGCAGGCCGCGTGCCGCACGTCGCCGTCACGGAATGCCCCGCTCACCTGAGGTTCGGGTGCGCCGTAATACGCGGCGACCACACGCGCCATCTCCAGGATACTGGTAGCCTGGCCCGAGCCGATGTCGAACACGGCATACGGTGCTAGCTTCCGCGTCAATGCCGCGACGATGGCATCGGCGACGTCGGAGATGCTGACGAAGTCGCGCGTCACCTGACCGTCCTCGTACAAAGGAATGACTTTTTTTTCGCGAGCCAGCCGCGAAAAAAGCGCAACGATGCCGGTATAGGGATTGGTCAGCGATTGGCCCGGGCCATAAACGTTCTGCAGGCGCAGAATCGACAGCGGCGTCTTGGTCGCCAGCGCCCACGCGGACAGTACATGCTCCTGGGTCAGCTTCGTCGCCCCATAGACGCTCGTCGGCCGCGGTTCGGTCCGATCGGCGCGGGAAGGCAGCATCGTCATTCCCGGAAAGTCCCACTGTGCCGCTTCAAGTTGGGCGCGTCCTCGCTGCCCGGGGTAGGCGACGGTACCGTCGTCCTTGCACCAGGCACCCTCGCCGTAGATCGCGCGGCTGCTGGTCAACAGAATGCGCTCGATCGTGATGCCGTGCCGGACCAGCGCATCGGTCATGCGCGTCGTGCCGACCACGTTGACGAGCGCATGCCGGCTCGCTTCCGTCAACGATTGCCCCGTGCCGGTCTCGGCCGCGAGGTGAATCACGGTGTCCGGCCGAAACTCGACCAGCACCTTGTCCCATGCCTCGGCCTCCGTCACGTCGGCGACCACGAGTTCGGCCTTGTCATGCAGTGCATCGGGACGAACCGCCTGCGCATGAATCTGCGGATGCAAGTTGTCCATGACAACGTAGCGGAAGGGTCGCGGCGCAAGACGTTTTGAAATTTCGCAGCCGATGAAGCCTGCGCCTCCCGTCACGAGGATTTTTTTTCCGTCTATCCAGTTTGCATTCATGTCGCTTGTTCGTCTCTGTTGAATTTCGAGTGGGTGGTAAATTGCCTGATTTGCACGTGAGCGACGGTAGTCATGCATAGCAAGTTGTTCGAGACGGCTTTGGGTATCAGCGATCCGTGGTTCGTGAACGGCATCGATTTCGACGCGTCTGCGAAGCAGTTGACAGTCAACATCGATGTCGTTGCCGGCAGTCGCTTCCCGCATCCAGAGATCGCCGGGGCTATCCCATGCACGACACCGTTGTCAAGCGCTACTGACACTTGAACTTCTTCCAGCACGACTGCTTTTTCGAAGTGCAAACGCCTCGCATCAAGCTGCCTGACGGCCGCGTGGCGCTCGCCGAGATCGACCTGTCGAACAAAGGACGAGCATTGCCGCCGACGAAACGTCCTACCAGCGCGGACACAACTACCTGACGCTCGTGGCTGATGCGCTCGAACGCAAAGTCGTGTTCGTGACCGAAGGCAAAGATGCTGCGACGATCGAAGCGTTCGTCGCGAGCCTCGAGCATGGGGGAGAGCCTGAGCAGATCACGTCGGTCAGCATTGACATGTTGCCTGCCTTCACTAAAGGCGTCGAGACGAACCTGCCGAATGCTCGCATCGCCTCCGACAAGTTCCACGTCGTCGCTCATGCGTCGAAAGCCGTGAACCAAATGTGGCGAATCGAGCAGCGAACCGATCCGGAACCTCAAGGGATTGCGATGGTCGCTGCTGAAGCGATCGCGACCGGCTGACCGCCGCGCAACGCACCGATCTCGATGCCCTAATCGTGAACGTCACGACCAAGCGGACCGCCCGCGCGTGACTCTATCGCGAGCAACTTCGGGAGATTCTCGATCGCAAGAAGATCAACGTCGTCAGCGACATGCTCGAGCAGTGGTGCACGAACGTCATGCGCTCGAAGGTCGATCCGATGAAAGACGTCGCCCGCATGATCCGCAGTCATTTCGACGGCATCGTCGCCTAGACCCAGACGCGTCAGACCAACGGCTTCCTGGAAGCCATCAACGGACTCTTCCAGGCCGCCAAGCGAAAGGCGTGCGGCTACATTAACCTCACGGCCATACGCACCGTGCTGTTTCTGATCGCCGGTAAGCTCGACTTCTCGAAGATCAATCCATATGTCGCGTAACCCACTCATTTTTCAAGAGAGCCGCTTGTTCCTTTTTCATGGCCAATTTGGCCCAACAATATTTCTAGCCCTTACCGGGCCCCATGTCCTTCAGCTCAGGGGCTCGTTTTTCGGCCGGATGCCAACTAAACCAGGCGCAGATCAGGGCTTCCGCATGAAGGCCCTTGTCAAGGCAAGGCGGAGAATGGACTGACGCACATCGGTGTCTCTCACAGCGAGATTACGGATGATGTTCTTCAGGCTGACTCTCTTCGGTCGCCGCTGTTGCTCCATGCACTCCAGGTTCAGCGTGAACTTGCGTACGCACGCGAGATTTTGTGCTACAGTTTTGTTGCGTATCTGTTGGGCATCTTTGTGTTGGGCATCTTTGCCCCACGATACGTCGAGCACCCAATCGAGTTGATTCTCGATCCCCTGTGTGCACGCACCAGCCGCGACATTTCGCCGGCCTTCATCGGCCTGGAACTAATGAGGCAGGTCTGCTGCGTGGTGGTCTGATCGCCGATCAGACGCGTGCGCGCCATCATCCCGATTCGCTGTACACCCGGCCAGTGTTGTCCCATCTCCGAGAGCCATTGGACGTCTTCGCTCACCCGACACATGCGGGTTTCGATATGTCCGTGCCCTTTGTCATGCGTGGTGCACCCCAGTACGGAGCGGCCTCAGGCCACCAGCATGGGCTGGTTGTCCTTTTGACCACCAGAATATAGTCCGCGCCGGCCGCCACGATCATCTGGGCGATCCCGCGCTGCGGGTCGATCGTCACGATCGACCCCGACAGGTCGAGTGCCTCTGTAGCAACGGAATCGTAGTGATCTCGTTGCTCTTCTCGTCCATTGCGATCTGTTTCAGGCTCAAGCCTTGATCAGAACACCACGCCGAGACCAGATGCAACGGATGCCCGCTACGGCCCGCGTTGCCGCGCACCGTTTTGCGCCGTCAACCGCGACGTGCAGGCCCGCGAGGCTCGGACACAGGTGCCCACGTCCATGCGATGAAGCAGCGCTCGAAGCGCAGCCGAGCTCAATCCGCTGAACACCCGCCTGAACGTGTCTTCGCATGGAATTCCGTTTGCGTAAGCCAGATGTTTGCGCAGCCACCCCAGTTGGGTTCGCCCCCACGGCGCCATCATCTCCCAGACTTCCACTCCCATAGCGCCGTCAGCACAATCTCGTCCAGCGGGTAACGGGCACTGACGGTACCGCGGATCCCGCAATTCGACAAACGCATCCATGATTGAAAGTATCTCTCGTTTCACCAAAAATTCAGAGTAAAGGCAACGCTGATTAAGTCCACCGTCCCCGTGGTCCAGCCGCTATAGATCGATAGATATGACCCGAGCAAGGCAAACGAGAATGAAACAGCAAACGCTGGCGGTGGCGGCTGACGAGGGGGCAGTCTTCGAGACGAAGCGTAAACGTACGCGGCGCGATGAGTTTCTGGACACGATGGAACGGATCGTGCCGTAGGTGGCATTGTGTACGCTGATCGAACCGTACTACCCGAAACGTGGCAACGGACGCCTGCCGATTGGCCTGGAGCGCATGCTGCGGATTCATTTCATTCAGCACGGGTTCAATCTGGCCGACCTTGCCTGCGAGG
>JAYFSB010000199.1:0-4583 GCA_040946865.1 Burkholderia sp. | reverse complement strand
GTCCCGATCAGGCTGTACATTGCAGCAGCCCGCTCGCCTCCGGTGGCGGAGCCAACGAACAGATAATGCTTGCGTCCTAGCGCGACACAGCGTAGAGCGTTCTCGGCAAGCGCGTTGCTGATCTCGGTCCGGCCGTCCTCACAGTAGAACACGAGCGCTACCCAGCGGCTCAACAAGTAGTTGATTGCTTTGGCGAGCGTTGGACTTCGTCGACAGCGTTGCGAGCTTCTCCCTGATCGTTGCCTCGAATGTGGCGAGTAGCGGCTTGCTTTTCCTATCGTACGCGCAGGCGCTCATCGGGTGGCTTACCCCGGATATCGGCTTCGATGCCGTAGCGCTCGCCAATCATCGCGAGCAATGTCTGGGTGTCCGAGCTCGGCGTGCTCGCGTACAGTTGATCGAAGCCGGCGTAGGCATCCGCCTGCAGAATGCCGCGACACGGGCAAGTTGCTCGGACACGTTCTCACCGAGCATCGGCATCTCAGTGCCGCACTTCGGGCAGGCCGGATCGGGTTCGAGCACGGATCTCTTCGCGCAGCAGGTGCGGCGGCAGTGGTGCCTGCGAGACGGGTTCCTTGCTGCTCGCGGCCTTGTCTTTGCCCGTCTTCGCATGCTGCACATCGACAGCGCCGCGCCCGACCGTCAGCTCCTCGAGCCGAGGTTTCGAGGTTCTCGATCTGGCGATCGAGTTGCTCAGACTTGCGACCGAAGTGCATGCGTTTGAGCTTGTCGATTAGCGCCTTCATGCGTTCGATCTCCTGATCACGCGCAGCAAGCTCCTGCACCATTTTCTCGAACGAGACTTGTTGTTCTTCGAGCAATGCCTGCTGCTCGAGCACCAGGGCATGGAGCTCGGCAACGGTATCAGGAAGTGGCGCATGATCGGACATGCGTCGCATGTTTACAAGCCTTGCGCGCGGGTTACAACATCGAACATCGCGCATCGCGAGCGCGACGGTACGTCGAGGCTGTCGCCAATCGATGTCCTCGAGCAACATCGACAACTGAGCGCTCGTCAGATGGATCTTGTCACCGTCGTCCTGCAGCCAGATAAACCGACCTCGCTCCAATCGCTTTGCAAGCAGCCAGAGCCCGTCATCAGTGGCCCACAGCATCTTGACGAGATCGCCGCGGCATCCATGGAAGATGAATAGGAGCCACCCAGCGAATTTTCTTCAAGCGCTGTCTGTACTTTCGTAGCCAGTCCCTGAAATTCGAAACGCCTATCGGTGACGCCCGCCGCAAGCCAGATACGTGTACCGGTAGGCAAAGAGATCATGATCGCAGGCTCTGCAATACGGTTCGCAACATATCGGGGTCAACAACACCGTCGACCTTGATCACCGCTCGTCCGATCTAGACTTCAATCGTGCCAACGGGTATAGCGCGGTTTCGCGATCTCCGGTTTTTGATTAGTGATGCTGCGATGACCTCCGGCTTCATATCGCTCACGACCGTCACTGGCAGCAGCGTTGACTCTGACGCCCTTTGCTCGGCACGATACCGGTGCCGCCAGGTGAACGCCAGATTTGCATTCGGACCATGCTCACGGGCCAGTTTGGTGACTGAAACACCTGGCTCGCACGCGGCGATTGCGATGTGACGCCGGAACTCAGGACTATGGTTCGGGTGCCCTTTGCGACTACCCGGCTTCTCTGTGTCTAACAAAGTTGGTGTCTATCACTTCGAAAATGATCGACACCACTTTGGTGTCGATCTTTGCTGTCGTCTACGACGGCCATGCCGATTCGCTTAGGTTATTACTTTATCTCGACCTTCATCGCCGACCACCTCGCACATCACGCGAAGAGGCTGCTGGCCTAAACCGCGCCGTCCGGCAACAAAAAGCCTGCGCCACGATGCATCGTGGCGCAGGCTTTTTTTCAAGCAGGCGGAGCGCATGCCACTTCAGGCCGTCGTGCGATACCGTCTCATCAGGCTTGCCGCATAGACCAGCGCCGACAGCGCGGTGATCCAGAAGCTGGTCGGCCAGTCGGTATAGTAGGCGAGCGTGATGCCGAACCAGGCCTCGGCCAGAGCGAACAGCACGGCCAGCCAGACGCCGCTGATCAGGCGCGTCGTGAGGTTCTGCGCGGCGGCGGGACCGACCAGCAGCGTGAAGACCAGCAGCACGCCGACAATCTGCGTACAGGCGGCAACTGCCAGCGCGCAGATCGCCATGAACAGCACCGACACCAGCCGCAGCGACACGCCCTTGGCCTCGGCCAGTTCCGGCTGCAGCGAGGCGAACACTAGCGGGCGCATGATCGCGGTCAGCGCGACGAGGCTGACCGCGCCGATGCAGGCCAGCACCATCAGCGTAGCATGGCTCACGCCGAGCACGTTGCCAAACAGCAGGGCAGTGACCTGGGTGGCGTAGCTGGTATAGAAATGCAGGAACAGCAGGCCGGCACCGAGCGCGAGCGAGAGGGTCACGCCGATCGCAACGTCGCGGCCGGCGAGCTTCTCGCCGAGCGCGCCTATCGCGATGCCGGCCGCCAGCGTGAAGCCGACCATGCCCCAGATCGGCGAGAGGCCGAGCAGCACCGCGCCGGTAGCGCCAGTGAAGCCGACATGCGAGAGCGCGTGGCCGGCGAAGGTCTGGCCGCGCAGCGCCAGGAAGTAGCCCACCACGCCGGCCAGCACCGCGACGATGCCCGACGCGATGAACGAGTTGACCATGAATTCATATTCAAGCATCGTGCCGGTGTCCGTGCGGGTTGCTGCCGTGCGAATGCGAGCCGTCCGCCTCGTGATCGTGCTTTTCCACCTCGACGTCGCCCGACATCACGAAGATGCGGCCGTTCACGCGCATCACGTCGATCAGCGAGCCGTAGAGCCGTGACAGCACCGGCCGCGTGATCACCTCGTCAACCGTGCCGAGCGCGGCCGTGCCATTGCCCAGGTAGAGCACGCGATCGAGCGCGTTGAGCAAAGGGTTCAGCTCGTGAGCCGAGAACAGCACGGTGATGCCGAGCTCCTGCTGCACGCGCCGCACCAGCTCGACCACGCCGCGCTGGTGGTACGGATCGAGGCTGATCAGCGGTTCGTCGAGCAGCAGCAGCTTCGGCGCGCCGAGCAGGCATTGCGCCAGCAGGAGGCGCTGGCGCTCGCCGCTCGACAGCTCGAACAGCGGCCGCTGGGCGAGCGCAGCGCCGCCCACCAGCTCGAGCACGCGCGCCACGTCGGCGCTTACCTCGGCGTTGGCATGCGGCAGGCCCCAGCGATGGCCGTCGGCGGCCATCGCCACGAAGTCGTGGCCGCGCACGCGATGCCCGGCCAGCGCGCTGCGGATCTGCGGCATGTAGCCGATCGCCGGATTGCCGCGCGCCACCGGCGCGCCGGCCACCGAGATGCGGCCGCTGGCAGCGGGCACCAGGCCCAGCACCGCGCGCATTAGGGTGGTCTTGCCGGTGCCGTTGGGGCCCAGCACGCCGACGAATTCGCCGGCCTCGACGACCAGGCTCACCTCGCGCAGGACCATGCGTCCGCTCAGTTCGAGCGTGACGCGATCGAGCGCGAGCGCGGGAGAAGAAGATGTCATGGTTCAGTGTCGACCCAGCGTGGCACCCAGCGCATCGAGCTGCGCAAGCATCCACTGCTGGAAAGTCTTGCCGACCGGTTGCGTCTCGGTGACGCTGACGGTCGGCACCGAGGCGTCCTTCGCGATCTTGAGCATGCGCTTAGTCATCGGCTCCTCGGCTTGGCTGTTGTAGATCAGCGCCTTCACCTGGCGCATGCGCAGGTCGTTCTCAAAGGCGGCGATATCTGACGCGCTCGCTTCCGTGTCGTTCATGGTCGACAGCTGGAAGCGCAGGTTGCGCATCTCCAGGCCGATCGCATTCGACATGTAGCCAAACACCGGCTCGGTGGCCGTCACCGACACGCCCTTGTACTGCGCGCGCAGCGCGGCGACCTTGACGTCGATCGGCTTGAGCGAGGCCAAGAAGCTGGCCAGGTTCGCGTCGTAGTCGGCCTTGTGCGACGGGTCGGCTGCACCCAGCGCTGCGCCGATCGCCAGCGCCGCGGTCGGCATGGTGGCCGGATCGTACCAGAGATGCGGGTTGTCGCCGGGCTTCTTGCCGACCAGCTCGGCCACCACGATAGTCTTACGCGTGGCATTCTTCGAGGCGGCCAGCAGCTTGCCCATCCAGGGATCGTAGTCGGTGCCATTGTAGACCACCAGGTTCGCGTGCTGTAGCGCGCGCGCCGTCTTCGGGCTTGCCTCGAACAGGTGTGGATCCTGGTCCGGGTTGCTGAGGATGCTTGTCACCGACACGTTGGCACCGCCGATCTGCTTGATCACGTCGCCGTAGAAATTCTCGGCGGCCACCACTTGCAGCTTGACGGTTTGCGCGGGGGCGGCGAAACCTGCGAGGCCGCCGACCGACAGCGCGGCGCAGCCGACGGCGAACCAACGGATCAGGCGGGCGCGGGCGCGCAGTGGGTACGTCACGCGTGCTGCGCACCCTTGGGATGGGTCTTGCGCCTCTGTTGAATTTCGAGTGAGTGGTAAATTGCCCGATTTGCACGTGAGCGACGGTAGTCATGCATAGCAAGTTGTTCGAGACGGCTTTGGGTAT
>JAYFSB010000198.1:0-4589 GCA_040946865.1 Burkholderia sp. | reverse complement strand
GTTCATGATCGATTCGCTTCGCAGGCTTGACGACATCACGAATGCAGACACTTGATCAGCATTGCCTTAAGCATTTTTGCCGCGTCTCCACTCGATATAACAAGCTTGCCGAGAGCTATCTCATGTTTGCATCGCTTGCCTGCGCGTTTGGATCAGTCGTAAATGTGAACACTGCCTAGCACGCCCAACGGTCGCTAAGCGACCCACTCCGCCTCCTCCAACTCGATCCCCTTCGCATACTTGTGCTTTTTTTAGTCGCCGCGCAGCGGCTTACCTTGATCTACTCGAGCTTGATCTCGACGTGGCGCGAGAACACGTACTCGGCCGGACGCTGCTTGTCGATCGGGATGTCCGAGGCGAACGCGCCTTCCGTCTTGATGCCCTTGCGGCTCAGCGCGAAGGCCTTCAGCGGATGCGTGATGGTGTCAACCACGGCGGTGGCCTCGAAGCCGCAGTGGACCATACAGTCCGCGCACTTCTCGTAGTTGCCCACGCCGTAGTGGTCCCACTCGGTGGTTTCCATCAGTTCCTTGAAGGTTTTCACATAACCTTCGCCGACCAGGTAGCAGGGCTTCTGCCAGCCGAATACGGTATGCGCCGGATTGCCCCAGGGCGTGCACTTGTAAGTCTGGTTGCCGGCCAGGAAGTCGAGGAACAGCGAGGACTGGCTGAACGACCAGCGCTTGCCGCCGTCACCGCGCTTGAAGATCTCGCGGAATAAGTTCTTGGTCTTGTCGCGGTTCAGGAAGTGCTGCTGGTCCGGCGCACGCTCGTAGGCGTAGCCTGGCGAGACGGTGATGCCGTCCACGCCGATCGGCTTGAGCGTGTCGAAGAACTTGGCGACGCGCTCGGGGATTGCGTCGTTGAACAGCGTGCAGTTGATGTTGACGCGGAAGCCGCGGCGCTTGGCTTCCTTGATGGCCGCGACGGCCTTGTCGTACACGCCTTCCTGCGCGACCGCGTGATCGTGCATCTCGCGGTCGCCGTCGAGGTGGACCGACCAGACAAAGTACGGGCTTGGCTCGTATTCGCCCATCTTCTTTTCCATCAGTAGCGCGTTCGTGCAGAGGTACACGAACTTCTTGCGCTTCATGATGCCCTTGACGATTTCCGGCATGTCACGGTACAAGAGCGGCTCGCCTCCGGCGAGCGAGACGATCGGCGCATTGGCTTCGTCGACAGCTTCCAGACATTCCTGGACCGACAGGCGCTGGTTCAGGATTGGATCCGGATAGTCGATCTTGCCGCAGCCGTTGCAGGCCAGGGCAGCGGAATAGACAAGATGTCCTCCTTAAACTCCGCGGGCTTCGGCTTGCGTGGGCTTCGCCGGCGGGCTTGAATTTGACTTTTTCCTCGCGGCCCCGCCATCGTCACGATCTCGACAGGGCCCAGCGCACGCAGCGCGACGATGACGTCCTTGAGTGTGGACGCGCCGGCCGTCTGCGCATTCGCGAACCACTTGGCGCGGATTTCCGAACCGTCGGCCACCAGGTAGCTCGGCCCGCCGCTTTCGCTACCGATCTCGCGCAGGCGGTTCGAGTTCGAGCTGTTGGTCGCGCGCCGACCAACATCATGGCTGCTGAGCTCACGCGCGGCGGCCTGGCGGTGTTGGGTGGCATAACAGAATGTCGCGAGTGTCCTGACGGGCGATGTCGGTGAACTTGCGCGTGAGTGCCTCGATGAGGCCGCGTGAGGCCGCGCATGTCGTCGACCGACAGCGTGGTCTGCGTGACATAGGCCACCGGCGTATCAATCGGCAGTTCGAGCCGGGCCACCTCGGCCTCGCTCTGCACCAGGATCAGTCGGCGGCCGACCGACACGTACTGGCGCTGCACATGGACCCTGTGGTGACCAACGAGCAGGTGGCGTCGAGGCCGAGGGCCTCGGCACTCTTCTCCACTGCCTGTGCGACACGCCGTGCACGCTGAAGATCGCGACGGCACTATGCGGCACCCCGTCGAGCTCCTCGACGAATTTCGTCCCCTTGTTGCGCAGGTTGTCTACGACATGGCGCTTGTGAACAATCTCATGTCTGACGTAGACGGGCACGCTGTGCTGCAGCAACGCGGTCGACAATCTCGATCGCGCGCACCACGCCCGCACAGAAGCCCCAAGGTTGGGCAAGAATGACTCCATAAAGGGCGAATTCCGACGATAACGCCGGGGTTCGAGAAGGCCGGCAAGTCGGCCCCAACTTGATGATTATCAACGCCAGATCGAATCTACCGACATCCAAAATCATTTGAACTCTATTGGCCATCTCGTGCTTTCCTCAGTCCGTAAGATGTTGCAATGCGCCCAAATCCAGCCGCGCGGGCCTCACAGGCAGACCGATGGAAGTCGAATTCAAGGATATGTCTCCGTATTGTGCGGTGCGCCGTGCTGCCGCACGTCCGGACACGGGCGATCAGCGAAGGCTATGGCCGAGGAACAGGCATGACACTCCAGATTGTATTTGGCCTTTCCTGCTGGTCCCTGATTATTTGGTGTGTGCTGTTGCACGCGCGCGGCGGCTTCTGGCGCGCTATGCCGGCGGTGGTGGTGCCGGCACGCAACGAGGTCGACGGGGGACCACAGCACCGCCGATGCAGCCAGGCTGGGCAAGGCCAGGCTGGGCAAGGTCTGGGCGCAGTCGCAGGGGATCGCGGTGGTGCGCACGCTGGGTTTGCCGACCGACTACCTGCTGCTGACCGATGCAGACATCGGCCATCCCGCTGACGCGGTGGCCCAACTAGTCACGCGCACCCAGGGCGAGGGCTGCGACCTGGACGCGCTGATGGTGCGGCTGCGCTGCGACTCATTCTGGGAAAAGGCGCTGATCTCGGTCTTCGTGTTCTTCTTCGCCAAAGCTCTATCCGTTCTCGTGGATCAACAACACGCGCCGTAAGACCACCGGCGCGGCAGACGACTGCATGCTGGTCCGGCGCGCTGATTGACGACTGCAGCCTGACCGCGCAGATCAAGCATTGCGGCGACAAGTATAAGGCAATTGAAGAACCGTTCAACCAGGTTGCGTGTACGGTAGAGCACACGGTTGTAGCGGCGTTTTGTCTTGCGGTTCGAACGCGGAAGGAATCACGACCTTTGCACGGGTGGCCCGAATTTGTTGCACGCAGTGGTCAGCATCGTAGCCCTTGTCTGCGATAACCGCTCTGGTGCGCAGATGCGCGACCCCGCAGATGCGCGACCCGTTGCGCCGCGCACGAGATGTCGGCGACCTGTCCTTCAGTGACGATCAGTCGCAACGGGCGACCCTTCGAATTCACCGCCACATGCAGTTTGGTCTCAGTCCGCCTCGGGAACGTCCAAGCGCTTGCGGCCCACTTTTTAAGGCCCCGGCCGAATGCTGGTGCGCTCGCACGAGCGTCGAATCGATAAGGATGTGCTCGATTTCCGTCTCGCCTGCCAAAGCATTCGCCACCCGCGGGAAGATCGCGCCATGGATCGCCGGTTCGGGCAATCCACCGCACCGCTTCGAGGAACCAGCGATTGTTGGATGCCGTTCGGCCGCGGTCGCCTATCCTTGCCCGGCAGGATAGCTTGGACTTTGTTCCATACTTCGCCGCTCAGTAACGTTCGTACCATCCTGTCTCGTTGTGCAAAAGACAGGATATAAACACATTTTTTAAATGTAAACAAACCCTAGCCCTTCACCACCGCCAGGTTGGGCAGGGGACTTGAACCCCCAAGCTGTTGCGCATGCTCGGCGTACCGAAAAAACCCGCCGTGAAGCGGGTTTTTCCATTCACAAACGCCTGACTTAGCGCTTGTTCACTGCATCCTTGAATGCCTTACCAGCCGTGAACTTGATGGTCTTAGCTGCCGGAATCTTGATGGTTTCGCCCGTCTTCGGGTTGCGGCCGGTACGTGCTGCACGCTTACCCGAGCCGAAGCTGCCGAAGCCGATCAACTGAACCGCGTCGCCTTTCGACACGGCCTTCTTGATCACCTCGAGGAGCGTGTCCAGCGTTTCGCCGGTTTGAGCCTTGCTGGCGCCCGTCTGTGCGGCGACGGCGTCGATCAGTTCCTGTTTGTTCATTAAGAAGTTCCTTTCTCAGGTTAAGTTGACACGAACAGCGCGGACGCGCAGATTATACGTGCGCAGGCCGTAGCATCGCAGTTCGCGGCGACGACCAGGCGCACTCGGACCGCGCTGCGCCTGGTACCCGCGGGTGAGCCCTGAGGCGCTTCCGCAGTACGGGGCTTGCTATGATAGCGCAGCGTAAACCCCAATAACGACAAGGGTTTCAAAGATTTCATCCGAATTTTGCCGAATCTTCAGGCGGTTGCCCGCATTTTTGCCGCGTAGCAACCAACGTTGTCAAGCAAACCGCTGCGCGGCGACTAAAAGTGAAAGTGCGGGGTATGCGAAGAAAATCGGGTCGGAGGAAGCAGAGTGGGTCGCTTGGCGACCGTTGGGCGTGCTAGGCAGTGTTCACATTTACGACTGACCCAAACACGCAGGCAAGCGATGCAAACACGAGATAGCTCTCGGCAAGTTTGTCATATCGAGTGGATATGACCCGAGCAAGGCAAACGAGAATGAAACAGCCAACGCTGGCGGTGGCGGCTGACGAGGATGCAGGCTT
>JAYFSB010000197.1:0-4592 GCA_040946865.1 Burkholderia sp. | reverse complement strand
GACAACTTCGTTCGTGATCGATTCGCTTCGCAGGCTTGACGACATCACGAATGCAGACACTTGTTCAGCATTGCCTTTACGCTTCGTCTCGAAGCCTGCACCCTCGTCAGCCGCCACCGCCAGCGTTTGCTGTTTCATTCTCGTTTGCATTGCTCAGGTCATGTCCACCGATCTATAACGGCTGGACCACGGGGACGGTGGACTTGATCAGCATTGCCTTAACCGCTTCGCAGCCGCGTCAAAATCGATGCCGTTCACGAACCACGGATCGCTGATACCCAAAGTCGTCGCGAACAACTTGCTATGCATGACTATCGTCGCTCACGTGCAAATCGGGCAATTTACCACCCACTCGGAATTCAACAGAGGCAAATACATGGATGGGCTGCCGCTGTACCGGATCGCGTCGCTTCTGCGGCGACATCTCGCCCAACACAATGGCGGCCAGCATGATCCGGCACGGTCAGGCAGTGCAACCGAATGCGTGGTGTGGGTGTAAATGAACGCGGTGGGCCCGCCGGTGCAGCTGTACAGTTACGCGCCCGGGCACCACATCGAACAGGGCGACGTGTACGATGTGATCGCGAAGAAGAACGAGCTGATCTACCTCGGCTGCTGGACGCATGCGAGGCAGTACTTTGTGGAAGCTGAAGCGGCGCTGCCCAAGGACGCGCATGGGCCGCATCAGCCGGCGACGCAGTTCCTGCATCTGATCGGCAAGCTGTACACGACGGAAGAACGAGCACGCCATGCGCCGGCGCGCTGCCAGCGGCTGCACGAACGCTATAGCCGGATGGTTCTGGGCAAGATCAAGGCGTTGCTGGACGAGCATCTGGAGACGACGCTGCCTGGGCGCACTGGGCTATCTGGGCAACCAGTGGCCAAAGCTGAACCGCTACCTCGAGAACGAGGCCTGGCCGATATGCAACAACGCCTGTGAGAATGCGATCAGGCCGTTTGTGGTCGGCAGAAAGAACTGGCTGTTAGAACTGGCTGTTCAGCGACACGGTGGCCGAGGCGAAGGCGAGCCTGAACCTGTACCTCATCGACCTGTTCAAGGTGCTGCCGCTTGCGCAGAGGGCCGACGACTACGAAGCACTGCCACCGTGGAATCTCGGTAAGTCCGTTCGAAAACCGGGTGCCTGAGCGCTAACCGATCTGACGCGATGCCGCAAGGGGCGGGTTCACCGATCGCTTACGGTCACGCTGGCCGAACGGGGTATGTCAAGGAAGGGAAAATCAGAAAAGCGAGTGCAGCCTCGGCATCGCCGCATGCGCATTGACCGTAGTCGCCCGCGCAATGGCCTCGAGCTCACTCCCGCGCAAGGCGGCGATCGCCTCGCCGATGCGCGGCACTTGGTCTGGGGTATTGCGTTGCTTGTAGATCCACTTGGAAGCAATGTCTGGTGCGTCGGTCTCGACCACCAGCGCCTCGATCGGCAACTGCTCGGCGAGCCGGCGGATCTGCCGCGCGCGTTCGAAGGTCACGTTGCCGCCGAAACCGAGATGCAGGCCCTGCGCAATGAAGGCTTCGGCCTGCTGGAAGCTGCCGTTGAAGGCATGCGCAATGCCGCGCCGCACCCCGAAGCGCCGCAGCCCGGCCAGCACGCGATCCTGCGACTTGCGCACATGACACAGTATCGACAGGTCGAATTCGCGCGCGAGCCTCAGCTGCTCGTAATAAAAGTGCTCCTGGCGCGGGTTGTCGAGCCCCTCGACGAAGTAGTCGAGCCCGATCTCGCCGATCGCGACGAAGCGCGGATCGTCGAGACTCGCCTCGATTTCCATGCGTAGCCGGTTGAGATCTCCGTCGTGGGCACTGGGCGTGTAGAGCGGATGGATGCCGAGCGCATAACTGCCGCCGGCGGTGCGGTGCGCGAGCTCGCGCACCGTTTCGAAGTTGTCGTGCCCGATGCTCGGGATCACGATGCCCGACACGCCTGCGTCCACCGCCGCATCGACCAATGCCTCGCGGTCAGCGTCAAATTCGCCGGCGTCGAGATGGCAGTGCGTGTCGATCCACACCGGCTCAGACCGGCACCGCCGGCTCCTCGTGCAGCACGCCGTCGCGTAAGCGCAGGATGCGGTCGCAGCGCCGGGCCAGGTCGGGATCGTGCGTGACGATCACAAAGCTGGTGTCAAGCGTGCGCGACAGTTCGAGCACCAGATTAAAGACGTTGTCGGCAGTCGAACTGTCGAGATTGCCGGTGGGTTCGTCGGCCAGCACGCAGGCCGGCTTGGTCACCAGCGCCCGTGCCACGGCCACGCGCTGCCGCTCGCCGCCCGACAGCTCGCCCGGGCGATGCCGGGCGCGATGACCGAGGCCGACCCGTTCCAACATCTCCTGCGCGTCGTGACGCGCCTCGGCCACGCTGAGCCGGCGGATCCGCAGCGGCATCGCGACATTGTCGAGCGCCGAGAATTCAAGCAGCAGGTGATGGAACTGATAGACGAAACCCAGCGCACGATTGCGCAGTTCGTTGCGCTCGCGCTCGCCGAGCCGCGTGAAGGGCTTGCCGAGCAGCGAGACCTCGCCCGTGCCCGGTTCGTCGAGCCCGCCCAGCACGTGCAGCAGGGTGCTTTTGCCTGAGCCCGAGGCACCCACGATCGCCAGTTTCTCGCCGCGATGGACGGTGACGGAGGTGTCGACCAGCACGCGCACGTCGAGCTCGCCATGCTGGAACGATTTGGTGATGCCGCTCGCTTCGAGCACGGTTTCGCGCATGCGCGGATTTCCTGGTTGGTTCTGGTTCATGTCCTGTTGTCCTGTTGCGCGAGCCGCTCATTCATAACGCAGCGCCTCGGCCGGGCGCACCTTGGCGGCTCGCCAGCTCGGATAGAGGGTGGCCACCGCCGACAGCACGAAGGCGATCACGCCGATCTTGGCCACGTCGCCGGCCACCAGCTTGGAAGGCAGCTCGCTGATGAAGTAGACCGAGGGCGGCAGGAACTGCACGCCGCAGGCATGCTCGATCATCGGGATGAGCCAGGGGATGCTCCAGGCGATCAGACTGCCGAGCGCCACGCCAGAGAGCGTGCCGACGAAGCCCACCGTCACGCCCTGCACCACGAAGATCTTCATGATCGAGCCGGGCTGCGCGCCGAGCGTGCGCAGGATCGCGATGTCGGCCTGCTTGTTGGTGACCGTCATCACCAGCGAGGACACCAGGTTGAAGGCGGCCACCGCGATGATTAGCGTCAGGATGATGAACATCATGCGCTTCTCGATCTTCACGGCCGAGAACCAAGTTTTATTCTGCTGGGTCCAGTCGCGGATATAGAGATCGCCCGACAGCGAATGCGACAGCTGCACCGCCACCTCGGGCGCGCGCTGCATGTCCTTGAGCCGCAGTCTGACGCCGGTCGGCACCGGCAGCCGGAACAGATTCTGCGCATCCTGGATGTCGATCATCACCAGCGTGCTGTCGTATTCGTAATGCCCCGATTCGAAGATGCCGACCACCGTGAATTGCCGCACGCGTGGCAGCATGCCGGCCGGCGTGACGGTGCTCTCCGGCACGAACATGGTAACCTTGTCGCCGGCCGAAACGCCGAGATTGCTGGCCAGCGCGGTGCCGAGCACGACGTCGAACTGGCCCGGCTGCAGCGCGGCCAGCGAACCGGCCTTCATGTCCTTGGCAATGTCGGTCACCTGCGGCTCCAGCGTCGGATCAACGCCACGCAGCAGCACGCCGCTGACGGCGTCCTGGCGCGTGAGCAGGGCCTGTGCCTCGACATAGGGTGCCGAACCAATCACCTCGGAGTTGCGGCGCGCCTCGTTGGCGGTCAGCTGCCAGTCGGGCATCGAACCGGTGGGCGAGAAGATCTCGACGTGCGCCAGCACCGACAGCATGCGGTCGCGCACCTCCTTCTGGAAGCCGTTCATCACCGACAGCACCACGATCAGGGCAGCCACGCCGAGCGCGATGCCGAGCATCGAGACGGCGGCGATGAAGGAAATGAAACCGTTGCCGGTCGTGCGTGTGTCGGCGCGCGTATAGCGCCAGCCAATCTGCCATTCGTACGGGAGTTTCAAGGACGGTTTCAAGGTTGAAGTGCAACAGAAGCCGGTTGCGCCCGCGCTGCCAAGAGCTATGCCGATCAGCGAAGTAGATCTTGATGCCGGTGGTCTCGCAAAGCTGCTTATACCTGGCCATCTCCCGTCCCTGATCATAGGTCATGGAAAAACGGCGCTGGGCGTCGATGCGGTTCAGGATCATGCCGAACGAAGTGACGGCGGCGTCGGCAGTAGCGTTCTCCATCTTGCCCAGGGTGACGAACAGCGGGGTGCGCTCGACCAGCGTCGCGACCGAAGACACATTACGTGCGCTCTTGATCAGCGCCTTCCCAGTGCCCTGGCAGGGATCCCGCTCGTCGATTTCAGCCGGACGACTGTGGATGCTGACCCTGTTCGGGATGCTGCCCCGGCGGGTCTTCGCCCCGCGCCCAGGGCCGCCGGCGCTTGCGGGCCTGTCGCAGACGGGCGATCAGTTCCGCTCGCAACTGGCCGCGCGGCAGGGCGTACAACGCGGTGTAGATGGTTTCGTGACTGGCCAGCAGGGTCGGCTCATCGGGGATCATGTTTCGCAGTA